>JAUYMV010000724.1 GCA_030698645.1 Mesorhizobium sp. | reverse complement strand
CGGCGCATTTCGGGCTGCTGCGGCGTTCGCGCTCCCTGCAGGCCAGCGCGCTTGTCGAGGCGATGCATCCGACGCTGCGGCCGACGATCATTCTCGGCGATCTCAACGAATGGCGCGTGCGCAAGAGATCGTCCTTGCTGGCGCTGGTTCCGCATTTCGGCCCGGTCCACGCCGTCGTGCCGAGCTTTCCGTCGCGCTATCCGCTGCTGGCGCTCGACCGCATCCTCGCCAGTCCGCACCACCTGATCTCGAGCATCGACGTGCACGACACGGCGCTGGCCCGCGTCGCCTCCGATCATCTCCCGATCAAGGCCCGGCTCGACCTGAAGTCGGTTGCGAGCGACGTACCGCTGAGGGAGGCGGGGTGATGCCGCCCGTCGCCAACAGTCCGCGTTCCGGCGCCGACGCGTCCGGGCATGCCGCGACGAATGGCGCCGCTCCCGCGCTATCCGCCGCCGCGACGGATCAGACCGGTCTCCTGCTGCTTGCCGACAATCTGGATGCCTTCGCCGCCCGCGCGCTCGCCGCGCGCGTCGCCCAGCACAGCCTGGACCTGATGTATTACATCTGGCGCGACGACCACACCGGCCGCCTGCTCACTCACGAGGTCATCAAGGCGGCCGATCGAGGCGTCCGCGTGCGCATGCTCCTGGATGACAGCAATCCGCGCAGCAACGACGCCACGTACCTGGCCCTCGACAGTCATCCCAACATCGCGCTCCGACTGTTCAATCCGAGTTGGGCGAGAACCGTGCGCCTGCTGCGCGGCCTGGAGTTCGTCCTCCGCTTCTTCACCATGACCCGTCGGATGCACAACAAGGCATGGATCGCCGACGGCAATGTCGCGATCCTCGGCGGCCGGAACATAGGCGACGAATATTTCGACGCGGCGGACACCAATTTCCGGGATCTCGACGTCCTGCTGGTTGGCAAGGCCGTCGCTCAGACGTCGGACATCTTCGCGTCCTTCTGGAACAGCGCCGCGGTCAAGCCGATCCGGGTGCTGAACAACAAACCGCGGTCGAGCCGATCCGCCTTCAAGCGCTTCCTGTTCGGCAGGCCGAGATCGCCGCTGCCGCCGGTGCACGTCTCGCATGTGGACGAACAGAGGTCGATGTCCGACCTGATCGGTGATGGCCGGACGCTGCACTGGACCGACAAGGCGACCGTCATTTCCGATCCGCCTGAAAAGGCGGTGGGACGCCGGCGCCGCAACTGGCTGATGCAGACCCTGCTGCCCATCATGACGGCCAGCCGCACCAGGCTGGAGATCGTTTCTCCCTACTTCATCCCGGGCGCCAAGGGCGTGGCGTCGCTCGCCGATCTCGTGCGGCGCAATGTGAAGGTCTCCGTGCTGACGAATTCGCTCGCCGCAACGGACGTCGCAGCCGTTCACGGCGCCTACGCCAATTATCGCCGCCGGCTTCTGCGTGCCGGCGTCCGCCTGTTCGAGCTGCAACCCTATGCGCGTTCAACCAACATGTCCGTGTTCGGGTCGAAAGGCGCCAGCCTGCACACAAAGGCGTTCACCGTCGACGAGACCCTCGGTTTCATCGGCTCGCTCAATTTCGACCCCCGCTCGGCCTCGCTCAATACCGAGATGGGCGTCCTTTTCGAACATCCGCAACTGGTCTCCGAATTGCGGCGGTGCTTCAAGCTCGATGCGTCGATCGACACGAGTTACCGGCTGTATCTGGAAAAGAAGGCGCTGCGCTGGGAGGGGCAGGTCGATGGCGTCCTGCGCCGGTTCTCGCATGAACCGGAAGCGAGCCTGTCGCGACGGCTCC
>JAUYMV010000715.1 GCA_030698645.1 Mesorhizobium sp. | reverse complement strand
ATGGTCGCCTATCTGGATCGCGTCCTGTCCGAACGGCCCTACGCCGCCGGCGACCGGTTCACCGCCGCCGATACGCAGCTAGCGTCCGCCGTGCACTACACCATGGAGGTGATGCACGTGCTGCCGGATCGTCCGGTCTTCAAGGCCTATGTCGCGCGTATCGCCGACCGGCCGGCCTTTCAGCGCGCCCAGGCCAAGGACAAGGACATGGCGATGAAACTGCCGTTCTTCCAGAAGCAGTTCGCCGGCCAGGCCTGATCAGACCGCCGTGCCATGCAAATCGTAGGCGTCGGCGCGCTCGATTTTGACGGTGACGAATTCGCCGGCGCGCAACGGGCGGCGCGACTGGATATGCACCGCGCCGTCGATCTCCGGCGCGTCGTATTTGCTGCGGCCCTTCGCGGTGAAGCCCGACGTCTCGTCGATCAACACCTGCAGGCGCTTGCCGACCTTCTTCTGCAGCTGCGCCGCCGAGACCTTCTGCTGGCGCGCCATGAAGCGGTGCCAGCGCGATTCCTTGATCTCGTCGGGAACGGCGGCAAGCCCGAGCGCCTCGGAGCGCGCGCCCTTGACCGGCTCGTATTTAAAGCAGCCGGCGCGGTCGATCCTGGCCTCGTCAAGCCAGTCGAGCAGGATCTGGAAATCCTCCTCCGTCTCGCCCGGATAGCCGACGATGAAGGTCGAGCGGACGGCGAGGTCCGGCGCGATGGTGCGCCAGTCGCGGATGCGGTCGAGCGTCTTTTCCTGATGCGCGGGGCGGCGCATGTTCTTCAGGACGGCCGGCGAAGCGTGCTGGAACGGGATGTCGAGATAGGGAAGTATCTTGCCCTCCGCCATCAGCGGGATGACCTCGTCGACATGCGGGTAGGGGTAGACGTAGTGCAGGCGCACCCAGACGCCGAGTTCGCCGAGCTCGCGCGATAAGTCAAGGAACTTCGCGCGCACCTCGCGCTCCTTCCACATCGACGTCTGGTATTTGATGTCGACGCCATAGGCGCTGGTGTCCTGCGAGATGACGAGGATTTCCTTGACGCCGGCGTTGGCCAGCTTCTCCGCCTCGCGCAGCACGTCGCCGACCGGGCGCGAGACGAGATCGCCGCGCAGCGCCGGTATGATGCAGAACGAGCAGCGGTTGTTGCAGCCCTCCGAAATCTTGAGGTAGGCGTAGTGGCGCGGCGTCAGCTTGATGCCCTGCGGCGGAAGCAGGTCGAGGAACGGCTCGTGCGAGGGCGGCGCGGCCTCGTGCACGGCCGCCATGACGCTCTCATAGGCCTGCGGGCCGGTGATCGCGAGCACGTTGGGGTGACGCTGGCGGATGACGTCCGGCTCGGCGCCCAGGCAACCCGTGACGATGACCTTGCCGTTTTCCGACAGGGCCAGGCCGATGGCGTCGAGCGACTCGTCGCGCGCGGAATCGAGAAAGCCGCAGGTGTTGACGACGACGAGGTCGGCGCCGTCGTGCTTGCGCGAGATCTCGTAGCCCTCGGAGCGCAACCGCGTGATGATGCGCTCGGAATCGACGAGGGCTTTCGGGCAACCGAGACTGACGAAACTGACGCGTGGCGCGTTCATGGGCAACCTTGGGCAACACTGCTGGGAAGTGCCGTCAAGCGGCGTGCGCCCCTATGGCACGATGCGGCGTTTCCGACAACCTGTCGCGCGCGCCGTCAGCCTGCGAAGCCGCCTTCGTCGAGAAACGCCTTCTCCTCCGGCGTCGTCGCGCGCCCGAATGCCGCGTTGCGGTGCGGGAAGCGGCCGAAGCGCGCAATGATGTCGCGATGGATGATCGCGAACTTCAAGCCTTCCGCGCCAAGCGGTTCATAGAGCCGTACCGCTTCCTCCTGGTCGGCAAGCGACTCCGAATGCATCAGCGGCAAATAGAAGAACATGCGCAGCTGTTCCTCGATGGCCTGGTCGTGGCCGGCCTCGCGCGCGGCGCGTGAAAAGTGGCGGGCGAGGGAGTCGGTCGCGAACATGTGCGCCGTGCCGCGAAAACAGTTGCGCGGCATCTGATCGAGCAGGATCATCAGCGCCAGCGCGCCTTCGGTGGACGCGTTCCAGTGGTCGAGTTCGCGACGCGCCGCCCGCATGTGCAGGGCCAGGAAGCGATCGTGAAACGCTGCATCGAACGCCGCGTCCTTGCGGAACCACGCGTCGGGGCCGGCTTCCCGCCAGAACGCGGTGACCGCATCGATTTCGGCCTGGTCGCTTGTGTCCACCGTCATTGTCCACGCTCCTGTGCTTCCTCGGCCGCCTCCTGGGCCAGCGCGTCGGCTGCTTCCTTGTTGAGAGCCCGCCCGGCCTGCCTCGGCTTTGCCAGCGGCGTCGGCACCGGGGCATTGCCCTTGAGCAGGGAGTTGCCGGCATACATGCCCCCCGCGATTTGCGCGGTGAGGCGGTCGGCATCCCTGCGGCGCACCTCGCCGATCGTCTCGGCCACCTCGTGCGGCGCCACGCCGAGCTTGTCGAGACTCTCGGCCGAGAACACCAGCGCCGATTCGAAGGTCTCGCGGATCTGGAAGTCGACGCCGGCATGAATGAGCTTGATCGACGAGGCGCGGTCGAACGACCGAGCGAGCACCGGCACGAGCGGGAATTCGGCGCGCAGGTGCTCGGCGATCAGGACCGCGGCATCGGGCTTGTCGACGCAGATCAGCACGGCGCTCGCCTTTCCGGCGCCCGCCGCATGCAGAATGTCGAGCCGGGTTCCGTCGCCGTAATAGACCTTGAAGCCGAAATCGGCTGCCGCCTGGATCATCTCGACATCATTGTCGATGATCGAGACATCCAGGCCGCGCAGCAGCAGCGGCTGCGTCGCGATCTGGCCGAAACGGCCGAAGCCGATCACCAATACGCTTGCGGAAAGGCCATCGACGACATCGACGCCGTCGAGTGACTGCTGTTCGGCGCCGAGTACGCGTGGCAGCAGCAGCACGAGAAGCGGCGTCAGCGCCATCGAAATGATGACGGTGGCGGTGAGCGTCGCATTGATTTCGCCACTGAGGATACCGACACTGGTCGCGGCGGCGTAGAGCACGAAGGCGAACTCGCCGCCTTGCGCGAGATAGGCCGCGCGCGTCAGCGCTTCCCGGTGGTTCGCCTTGAAGAAGCGTGCGACAGCATAGATGCCGATCCCCTTGAGCAGCATGTAGCCAACCACGCCCGTCAGGACGAGCGGCCATTGGCGCACGATGGTTCCAAGGTCGAGCGACATGCCGACGCCGAGGAAGAAGAGGCCGAGCAAAATGCCGCGGAACGGTTCGACATCCGCCTCCAACTGGTGGCGGAAGGTCGATTCGGAGAGCAGCACGCCGGCGAGGAATGCGCCAAGCGCCATCGACAGGCCGCCGAGCTGCATGGCGAGCGCCGCGCCGAAGACCACCAGCAGGGCCGCGGCCGTCATCACCTCGCGGGCATGCGCGGCGGCGAGGATTCGAAACATCGGATTGAGCAGCCAGCGGCCGGCGGCGACCAGACCGCCGAGCGCGGCCGCCGCGATGGCGATCTCGAGCCAGACCGGCGGGGCGTCGGCATCGGCCGGGCCTGGCGCCAGGAACGCGACCGCTGCGAGCAGCGGCACGATCGCGAGGTCTTCCAGGAGCAGGATCGAGACGATGCGCTGGCCATGCGGCGTTGCGGTCTCGCCGCTTTCGTCCAGCAACTGCATGACGATGGCCGTCGAGGAGAGAACGAATCCCATGCCGGCGACGAAGGAAACCGCGAACGGAAAGCCGAGCGCGACGCCGAACAGGGTCAGCGCGAAACCGCAAACGGCGACCTGTGCGACGCCGAGGCCGAAAATCTCCCGGCGCAGGCCCCACAGCCGCGTCGGCTGCATTTCGAGCCCGATGACGAAGAGGAACATGACGACGCCGAGTTCCGCCACGTGCAGGATGGCGCCGGGATCGGTGAACAGGCGCAAGCCGAACGGCCCGATGACGAGGCCGGCCGCGAGATAGCCGAGGACGGAACCCAGGCCGAGCCGCTTGAAGATGGGCACGGCGATGACCCCGGCGCCCAGCAAGGCGACGACCCGAATGAGTTCAGTTGCAAGCGTTGCTGCTTCCGCCGCTTCCCCAGCCATGCGCATCCCCTCAGCTATCGCACCGCAAGGCTGCAGCGGCGAAGCGACTTTGCCGGTTGAGGGTGTGGACGGTCAAGCCGCCCGTCCGGTCAGGCTGGAGGAAATGCCGGCCGGCGACGGCGGATCAGACGTCGGATCGGCGCCGCTGACGATCGGCCATCGACGCCGAGAAATCGTTCAGAATCGCGTCCGCCGCGGCGAGGCGGGCCCGCTCCGCTGGCGATATGTAGGCGCTGTTCGACTCCTTGAGGCTGCGCGTGGCGCGATTGAACCAAAGGGACGCGCCGCGGCGACCGCCAGGGCTGTTCTGTGTCATCGCCAGAAACGCGTTCAACACGCACCGCAGCACGACAGTGGAAACGGGGCTGGATTTGGAATGCGCGTCATTTTTCGGCATCGGGGTTGCTCCCTGAGGGTAACAACAGCGATCCGATGCAATCGTTGCCGCGCGGCATGCGCGTTCGGATGATTGCGGTTAACGACTGATAAACGAAATGCTTAGCAAGCCTTCCGGCGCCAGCCGAGGTCGTCAAGGTTGATCCCGTGATGGCGAGCGATGAATCCCGGCACATCGCCGGCGGGCATCGGCCGGGCGACGAGAAAGCCCTGAATCTCGCCAAAGCCTTCGCGGCGCAGGCGCAACAGCTGCTCCGGCGTTTCGACGCCCTCGGCGGTCGTCGTCAGATTGAAACCGGACCCAAGCCCGGTTACGGCGCGCACGATCGCCAGGCTGCCGGGATCGGTGTCGATGCCAGAAACGAAGCTGCGGTCCATTTTGATCTTGTCGAAGGGGAAGGAGCGCAGATAGCTGAGCGACGAATAGCCGGTGCCGAAATCGTCCATTGCGATGCGCACCCCGAGCGCGCGCAGCGCATGCAAGAGCTGCAGGTTTTGACCGCTCTCGGAAAGCAGCACGGACTCCGTGATTTCGAGCTCGAGCCGGCTCGGCGACAGCTTCGCCTCGTCGAGCGCCGCCACGACGGTGGCGAGCAGGCCGACCTGGCGGAACTGGCAGGGCGAAAGGTTGACAGCGACCTTGATCGACGCCGGCCAGGTCGCGGCCGTGCGACAGGCTTCGCGGATCACCCAGTCGCCGAGCGCCATTATCAGGCCGGTCTCCTCGGCAACCGGGATGAACTCGGAGGGAGCCAGCTGGCCGCGTTCCGGGTGGTTCCAGCGCACCAGCGCCTCGAAGCCCGAAATGCTGTCGTCGGAGAGGGAGATGATCGGCTGGTAGTGCAGTTCGAACTCGTTCTCGACGAGAGCGCGGCGCAGTTCGACCGTCAGCGCGTGGCGCTTCTCGGCGTTGAGCCGCATCGAACGCTCGTAGAAGCGGAATGTCGAGCGCCCGTCGCCCTTGGCGGCGTAGAGCGCGAGATCGGCGTTGCGAAGCAGCAGGTTGACGTCGTCGCCGTTCCACGGCGCCAGCGCCACGCCAACGCTGCAATCGACATGCTCGGTCACACCCTCCAATTGGAACGGCTCGGAAAAGGCGAGCATCACCCGGTCGGCGATCACCGCGGCCTCCGCGCGCGCGTCCGCGCCTTTCAGCATGACGATCAGCGCGAACTCGTCGCCGCCCAGCCGCGCCACCATGTCGGCGGCGCCAACCAGGCCCTTCAGCCTCTCGGCGACCTCGCAAAGCAGCGCGTCGCCGGCTGGATGGCCCATGCTGTCATTGATGTGCTTGAAGTGGTCGACATCGATGTAGAGCAGGGCGAAGGGATCGCAGCGCTCGCCCAGGGTCAGCAGCGCACCCATGTGGTCCGCGAAGAAGGCGCGGTTCGGCAGGCCGGTCCGGGCATCGTGCATCGCGAGATGCGAAATCCGCGCTTCGTAGGAGCGCCGTTCGGTGACGTCCTCGGAGATGCCGACGAGATAGCGCTGCGGAGAGCCATCGGCGGTCGGGATCGCCCGCTTGACCGTGCGGATGGTGCGGATGGCGCCGTCGGAACGCACGACGTCTTCCTCGACCGCCAGCAGTCCGCTGCCACCCAGCGCCTCGCCATCCTGGCGGCGGAACTGCGCGGCCTGCTCGGGCGTGAAGATCGTGAAATCGGTCTTGCCGACGATGTAGTCGGGATCGTAGCCGACGATCTCGCCGCAACTCGCATTGTAGAGGATGTAGCGGCCATCGTCCGCCATATCCTTGACGAAAACGCCGATCGGAAGATTGGTGACGATGCTGTCGAGCAGCGATCGCGTATCGCTCGCCTGCCGGTAGGCGCGGTTGACCTCGGTACGGTCGGTGACGATCGCCAGGATGGCATCGACGCCATCGAACCGAACGGCGCGCCCGTAGGTGAGGACATCCATGATCTCGCCGTCGGCCTTCAGATGCTGCCATCTTTCCGCGCGCTCGATGTCGGAGCGGGCCTGGACGGCGACCAGCATGCGTTCGCGCTCCCATTTTGGCCGGATGTCGAGAACGGTCATGTGCGCATAGGCTTCGGCGGGGTAGCCGTAAAGCCTTACCGCGGCGTCGTTGACGGTCAGAAAGCGCAATGTCTCGGGATCGTAGACCCACATCGGCGTCGGATGGGTCACGAACAACGCGCGGAAGTCGTAGTCGGCGTCGCCGGCCACGTTGCGTTCGGTCTCATCCGCGCCGGGGACGATGCGCACCCCGGTGACGTCGAATTCCCTGCCGTCGTACATCTGCTTTCCCCGGACGCGCCTGCGTCGAACCCAACCTCGCCGAACCTATCTAAGCATATGTTTCTAAATAAAATTATACACCTTTGCCGCTCATCTTTTGGGCAGCCTGTGCAGAAATGAAGCAGCGGCGGCTGGCGCGGGTGGGAAGCTGACACAGGGCCGGCGTCCTTCGACGTTGGAACCCGCGGGCAACGTTCCTTGGTATGCGGGGCGTTCTGGTATCGAAGTAGAAACTCGACATCAGTGCCATCTCGGTGGAACATGTCGCCACCGGTGACGGACGAATCGGCGGCCGCGGTGTTCCGGCCCGACCGGAGCGTTGCTGTCCTCCGTGGATCGAAATGCGTCAGTGTTGTGTCGGCAGTCTAGTAAACCGTAAACCAGGTTTCGCGATTGCCAGTTTCCGGAATGCAAACTTCTGTAGCCTTTGCGCAGCTGGCATGAGTCGGCGCACCGCGATTGCGAGGAACTGTATGTGGCAAATGCAAGAGGTTCCGGCGCACGGCCGGGTCATCCGGTTCGGTATTCGCGGCCCAATCTCGGCGGCATCTGTTGCGCAGCCGCATCGCTGGTTTTCGGCATGCTCCTTTCGGTGTCGCCAGCCATGAGCCTGCCGCTCAACCCGGAACGTCCCATGCAGGCAAAGACCTGCGAGGAAGCGCGCGAACGCCTGCGCGAGGCCGAAGCGGGCAGCCCGCTCGTGTCCCACGAGCGCAATCTCGAGCTTGTCGCCGAAGCGCGCGCGCAGGTCGACCGTTTGTGCGGCGAAAAACACGAGGAAAATGGCGGCGGGTAGTCTGACCCGCGCAGCGGCGAAGGCAGGTCGATCCCAATCTGGCGCGAACCCGCTTCACCGGAGACTTGGTGACAACTGAAACACACTACCGGGCTGGATCTTCCAGCACAAATGGGAGGCCATCATGCCTGACGTGATCGAAACCACAGACGCCGCCGCCTCGACGGCGACCCTTTACCAGCTGAATGTCGGCCAGACCGGCCAGGGCACGATCAATCCGGGCGGCGACCATGACTGGTGGCGCGTCGACCTCGTTGCCGGACAGACCTACACCTTCGCGCTGGTCGGCACCGGCGGGAACCACCTTGGCGATCCGTATCTTCGATTGCTCAACGCGTCCGGCGTGCAAATCGTCGTGGATGACGACGGCGGTCCGGGCGCCAACTCGACCATCACATTCACGGCGACATCCACCGGCACGTTCTATCTCGACGCCGCCGGCTTCAATGCCACCTATCAGGGGCAGTATGGCATATCGGCCACGCTTGGCTCGCGCGCGAACTATGATACCCAGATGGGCGCCGGAAACCTGATCCGCGACGGCTACAGCTGGTCGGCGACGCCTGGAACCGGCGTCAACGTGACCTGGTCGGTCAGCACCAGCAACCCGTCGCAGACGGATGCGTCGGGCAACCCGACCCCCTTCATCGCGCCTTCCGCCGCGCAGATCGCAGCCGTGCAGGCGTCACTGCTCCAGTTCTCCGAAGCCAGCAACATCACCTTCACCCAGATCAACCCGGGCGGCACCAGCAACGAATCCACCATCCGCGTGTCGTCATACAGCTCGACGACGGACGGCGCCGGCGCCTACGCCTACTTTCCCGGCAGCACGGACCCCAACTCTCTGGCCGGCAACGTCAATCTGAACAACCAGAGCGTTTCCACGACGAGCCTGCCGCAGGGCAGCTACTCGTTCTTCGCCGTTCTGCATGAGCTCGGCCACTCGATGGGGCTCGCCCATCCGGGCGACTACAACGCGGCGCCGGGGGTCAACATCACCTACAACACGCATGCGCAGTTCACCCAGGATTCGCATCAGTATTCGGTGATGAGCTATTTCGATGAGAGCAACACGACGGCCAGCTACAACAGCTATCCGGACACGCTGATGATGTACGACATCCTCGCGCTGCAGCAGCTCTACGGCATCAACTACACCACCCGCGCCGGCAATTCGATCTACGGTTTCAACGCCAACACCGGCGCCACCTACGACTTCACGATCAACACCACTCCGGCGTTCTGCATTTGGGATGGTGGCGGGATCGATACGCTGGACGCCTCGGGCTATGCGCAGTCGCAACTGCTGGATCTGCGCGACGGCTACTTCTCCGACATCGGCGGCTACGCCGGCAACGTGTCGATCGCCATCGGCGCGATCATCGAGAACGCGGTCGGCGGCAGCGGCAACGACTTTCTCATCGGCAATGCCGCGGCGAACATCCTGACCGGCAATGCCGGCGCGGATACGCTCGACGGCGGCGGCGGCAACGATGTGCTCATCGGCGGACTGGGGGCGGACACCCTCATCGGCGGCGCGGGCGTAGACGCCGCCAGCTACCAGTTCGCGGCCATTGGCGTAATGGCGCGCCTGGACCTTCCGGCGCTGAACACCGGCGAAGCGACGGGCGATACCTATTCCGGAATCGAGGATCTCATCGGCTCGGCATTCGCCGATACGCTTGTCGGCAACGGCGGCGGCAACACTATCGAGGGTGGCGGCGGAGACGACAGGCTCTTTGGCCTTGCAGGGAACGATATTCTTCGCGGCGGCGCCGGCAACGACCATCTGTTTGGCGGGGCAGGGGCCGACGCGCTGTACGGAGGCGAAGGTTTTGACGTCGCCAACTACGGACAGGCAACGGCAGGCGTGTATGCACGGTTTGACAACCCGGCCCTCAACACTGGCGAGGCGGCAGGCGACACCTATTTCGAGATCGAAGCCCTCCTTGGCTCGGCTTTTGTCGACACCCTCGTCGGCGACGCCAATGCCAACTACATCGACGGCCAGGGCGGCAACGATACGATCCATGGTCTCGCCGGAAACGACACGCTGCGCGGCGGCGCCGGCAACGACCATTTGTTTGGCGGGCTCGGGGCCGACGCATTGTACGGAGATGACGGTTTCGACGTCGCCAATTACGGACAGGCGACGGCGGGCGTGACGGCGCGTCTCGACCTACCGAACCTGAACACCGGCGAAGCGGCAGGCGATACCTACTTCAGCATTGAGGGGCTCATCGGCTCCGGTTTTGCCGATACGCTCGTCGGCGACGGCAATGCCAACCACGTCTACGGCCAGGGCGGCAACGACACGCTCCTCGGTCTCGGCGGCGACGATGTGCTGCGCGGCGGCGCGGGCAACGACCAGCTGTTTGGCGGGGCCGGGGCCGACGCATTGTACGGCGATGACGGGTTTGACGTCGCCAATTACGGACAGGCGACTGCAGGCGTCACGGCACGTCTGGATAACCCTTTGCTGAACACCGGCGAGGCGGCGGGCGACACCTATTTTAGTATCGAAGCCGTCCTTGGCTCGGGTTTTGCCGATACCCTTGCCGGCGACGGCAACGCCAACCATGTCTACGGCCAGGGCGGCAACGATATGATCTTCGGGCTCGGCGGCGACGACGTGTTGCGCGGCGGCGCGGGCGACGACATTCTGTCTGGCGGCACCGGCAACGACACGCTGTTCGGCGACGCGGGCGCCGACAGTTTCGAGTTTCACAAAGGCGACATGTTCGACATCGTCCAGGGCTTCGAGGACGATATCGACACGCTCCTGTTCGACGACGACCTCTGGGGCGGCGGCCTGAGCGTCGCGGAGATGCTTGCGACATTCGCCACGCAGGGCGCGGATTTCATCGATTTCATCTTCGGCGATGGCGACGTGCTGCGCGTCAACCAGGCCGGCATTACGATCGCCGCTCTCGAGAACGACATCATGATCGTTTAGGCCGGCATCTCGAACATCCACGGCCGCCCAGCCTTGCAGCACTATGCGATACGCGGAGGACGTTGCGAATGCGGCATAGGCAATAGGGCAACGACCCCGCGCACAGGCGCAAATGACCAACTGGAACAGGCGACAACGACGCCTGCGCCTCGCCGCATTCGCGACTCGCCACGAAGCGCCTGGCCGGCGACGCGAATTCCGCCGCTTGAATCAAGTGTAACCATTTTCAGCGCGGCTTCTTCACGCAAAGCCTCGCTAGCTGTCCAGCGACTTGCCAACCGCTGCACGAGGATTGCCGGCGGGTCGACGAAAGGCCTTCGGCATGAATGCGCATCTCTCCGCCCAGCGAGTTGTCAGACGGGCACGCCCGCGGGCCGACCGCAACTTCGTGCACCGTCTCCGCCCGGCATTCACCGCAGCTCTGGTCGCCTTGTCCGTTTTGCTGATGGCCGCCGTCGCCACGCCTTCCGCCGCGGCTGGCCGGATCGTCGCCTTCGCGCACGATGCGGCGCCAGGAACGATCGTCGTGCGAACAGCCGAGCGGCGCCTTTATCTGTTGCTCGGAGATGGGGAGGCCCTGCGCTACACGGTCGGGGTGGGCCGGGCGAACCGGCAATGGACCGGCCGGTCGCTGATCAGCGGCAAGTATATCCGTCCGAACTGGGCGCCCCCGGCAGATATCAAGCGGGACCGGCCCGGCGTACCCGACCTGATCGCCGGAGGATCTCCGCGCAACCCGATGGGAGCGGCCGTCATGACGCTATCCGGAGGCGAATACGCCATTCATGGCACCAATGCACCTAAGTCGGTCGGCGGCTTCGTCTCCTACGGCTGCATCCGCATGCTCAATGAAGACATTACGGACCTCTATCGCCGCGTCGGTGTCGGCACGCTGGTTCT
>JAUYMV010000713.1 GCA_030698645.1 Mesorhizobium sp. | reverse complement strand
GCGGCGCGGTCGGCAAGACCGGCCAGAGCCAGCAGCAGCGCGACAATGCGCTCCAGCATGTCCCTCTCCGCTGCCAACTCCTCATTCCAACCCATCGCCGGTTCCTTTCAGGCGGGGATCATGGCCGGAGTCGGAAGGAGTGTTGATGAAAAAAAAGTGCGACATGGTCTTCTCCGGGAAGGAGACAAGCGATTTCAGAACCTTAGCTAGAGGCCAGGTCGTGGAAGTCGCAGGAGAGAAAAAACCGGTCCACGGGCGCGAGTTCCATGCGCGACGTGTCGGCCCGCGCCCGAGTGGCGGCCCGAAGTCCGGACCGCTTAAAGAAAAGGATAACCCTCCCCCTTGTGGGGAGGGTGGCCGGCAGGCCAGGTGGGGGTAGGTGCAGGTGCATTTTCCGCTGGCTCGCTGTCGCTCGCGACCCCCACCCGACGCTTCGCGTCGACCTCCCCACGAGGGGGAGGTAAGGGGCGTCGCCGCGCCCCGCCCTTGCGCGCCTCCCCAAATCCCCCGAAACTCCCGCCATGTCCGACGCCCTCGCCCCCGCCTTCGCAAAGCTCCGCCGCGCCGCGGAGGGGATGGCGCATGTGGTCGAGGGCACCTGCTACGGCACGCCGGCGCTGAAGGTCGACAAGAAGCTGCTCGCCCGCGTCAAGGATGCGGAAACCGTGGTGCTGGTCTGCGCGCCGGAGGACAAGGCGCTGCTGATCGAGGCGGCGCCGGAGATCTATTTCGAGACGGATCACTATCGGGGCTGGCCGCTGGTGCTGGCGCGGATCGGGGTGATCTCGGAGGAGGAGCTGCGGCACAGGCGGGGGATTGGGTGGCGGATGGTGAGGAAGGTTCCAGGAAGGTCGATTGAATGGGAAGCGTTAGTGCCAAGGAAGGGATCTGCAGCCGACGATGGGCCGAGGTGGTGATCTGCCCAACGCTTAGTCGAAAAAAGACATGCATTATTGGTCGGACAGATTGCTGAGCCATTGATGAAGACTTATTAGGCGACCATCGTTGATGTAGTCGATGACTCTGCGCTGAGAACTCGTCAATCGCCTATCTTCCATCGCATAAGTTTTCTGTAAGGCGTCGGTGTTTATGTGGACGACTTGATCGAACATCAGGCTGTTTCGGTGGAGGCTCTCGCAAGCTCGCATCAATCTGGCAGGATCGAATTCGTTCGTTACGAAAACATAATCGAACTTCCGGTTTTCCGACTCTGCGTTGATGTACTCATCATAGTCGGTCGTGAACTGTTTCTCGCGATCTGCGCGCACGCTCCATTTGGCTGTGACTAACGTCCGCATAGACGGGCGGATGATTGCCACATCAACCTTATTCTCTTTCCCTCCCTGCTTTGCCCGATTGAATCCCGGAATCTCATAGAGCAGACTGCGGGTTCGTACAGACGCTGGGTCTCCGCCGCACGCACGCCGCACGATCTGTGTTAATACGTCTTCGAACCCTTCGCCTACGAGGTTCTTGCGCTTGTTCTGAACTGCCAGGAATTGCCTCACCCGTTGCGTTACCGTGTGCCAAACTTGCTCAGGCGGCTCTTGGGCAAGATACGGTTCAACGGCCTCTCGAATCATGGCCGCAAGCTCTGGGTCAGCGCCCGGCTCAGGGAAACCTCGGTCCCCATATGGGAGCCGCTGAGCCGCCGCAATGCTGGCGAGCTTTTCCTCGCGTCGCAGCATAGCCCCCGCGAGATCGTCGCATGCTTTGACGAACAGCCAATCAATCTCTTGGCCAAGCATGCCTGGTTCAACACCCAGGTTCGAGCAAACCCAGTCGTGAAATGCCAGAGAACGGGAGTACCATGGTTTGCCGGGCTGCGACTTGTCGCTTTCGTAGCAATGCGCCAGGCCGGTCGTTGGGTCCGACCAAAGTAGCAATCGGTAGACATGGCTCCAAGCATTTGACGGCGTCACATTACCGTCCGACACCGATGCGAAGTAAAGGTCGATCAGCCGGTTTCGATTCTCAGTTCCGAACGCCCTCTCGATTGCTTCCTTGTTCGCCGTCGCAACACTGCCTGAGGGGAGATCTTCCGCCTCGTCCATCGCTTACCCCGCCATCAAGCGAATCTCGTCTCCGCTTGTGGCATTAAGCGCGATAAGCAACTCTTCGGCTACCCTCTTTGCGAGCAGCGGGGGTACTGCATTGCCAACCTGACGATAGCGCGAATGCGCCGATCCTCCATCATGGCGTCCTTCAATGCCCCCCCGTCTTAGATCGGTGGTGAAAACAAAACGATCAGGGAAGGATTGCAGGCGTGACATCTCCCGCACCGAAAGCGCGCGCGGAGACGCGTAGTGGTAAACACAATCGGCTTTGGTGTTCAACGTCCAAGCCCAAAGGTCGGGATGCAGGCGCCGATACGCATAGAAATGCTTCCGCGACAGCCTCCCGCTGCCATTATCCTGTCCCCAGCGCTGTCCAGTCAGATAGCGCCCAAGCAGTTCCTCTTGGAGGTCCCGATGATTTCCGCCTTGCGGAATGCCGCGCAGACGAAGCTGCGTGTCGTCGTTCATTCGCGGCACCTGAACATTCGCAGCTTCCGCACCAGAGTCCCGACGCATCAGCCGCTGATATGCGCTCTCAGGCTCCGGCAACTGATCCCAGCCAATGCAATCTTGGCGGTTGCCAACAGGCAGTGCCGCCAAATCGGATATTGCTTGCATAGCCGTTACCGCCGACAGGTCGTCGCTATCCGCCAGCGCGTCGGCTAGCCGCATGCTCATAAGGTTCTTTTGCACAACGAGTTGATAACGAGGCCGTCGATCTCCATCGAAACGAGCGAGCACAACCGAGCCTGTTGCCCCTGACCCCGCCAAAACTGGCGCGGACATGCCGCGTGCCGAGCGAACACCGATAAAAAGTAGCCGCTTGCGTGTCTGCGGCACCCCGAAATCGGCAGCATCGGCAACCTGTGCACGGACATCATACTCTCCATCGAGCGCAAGATCGGCAGCGATCTGCTCCCTCACCCCCATCTGATCGATGCCAGTTACATTCTCCATCAGAAATGCTGGTGGCAAGGCGATGCGCAAAGTCTCGACAAATTCTCTATAGAGCGCGTTGCGGGGGTCTTCGATCACGCGGCTGTGGTTGCGCACCTGAGAAAAAGCCTGGCAAGGTGGACCGCCGACAAGCACGGTCGCTTGTCGCGCAGCAGCGCGTATCCGCTCCCGGATCGCGTCCTGCCGGACATCGCCCACAATCACTTCCGCTTCAGGGAAGTTCGCCCTATAGGTCGCGATTGCGTCTGGGTCATTGTCGGTACCGGCCAGGACCCGAAATCCTGCTTGACGGAATCCCTCCGACAACCCACCAGCGCCGCTGAACATGTCCACGATCGCAGGAAGTGTGGTTGCGCGGGGCCGACCGCCGCGCAGGTCGCGTGCTCGTTGATCGCCTACGCTCATCTCCGTGTTTCCCTTGTCTAGCGCAACACGCCGTTCTTAATATGTTCTCATTTGAAAGCCAATAGAATTATGGCTCTCGTCTGAAGTAGGCGTCGTCGCTTCATTCAATAACCGGACTGAACGCTAGATGCCGCGCGCCCTGCCCTCGGCTCGAGCGTTCGAACCCTTTGAAAGGTCCACTGGTCCTTTCAATCGCCTTTCAGGTGACCACCCCTCACTGACCCGCATTATACGCCGCGATCGCCGCCATATTCACAATATCGCTGTCCTTGGCGTTGAGGCTCACGATCTGCACCGGCTTGTTCAGCCCCACCAGCAGCGGCCCGATCACCATCGATCCCCCCAGCTCCTGGAGCATCTTGGTCGAGATGCTGGCCGAGTGAAACGCCGGCATGACGAGCACGTTGGCGGGGCCGGAGAGGCGGCAGAAGGGGTATTGCTGCATCAGCTTGGCGTTGAGCGCGACGTCGGCGGCCATCTCGCCGTCATATTCGAAATCGACGCGGCGCTTGTCGAGGATTTTCACCGCTTCCTGCACGCGCTCGGAGCGCTCGCCGGCCGGGTGGCCGAAGGTGGAGTAGGCGAGCATCGCCACGCGCGGCTCGTAGCCCATGCGGCGCGCGAAGCCGGCGGCTTCCTCGGCGATGTCGGCGATCTCGATGGCGTTCGGCATGTCGTGCACGGCGGTGTCGGCGACGATGACGGTGCGGCCGCGGGCGAGCGCGATGGAGACGCCGATGACGCGGTGGCCGGGTTTTGCGTCGATGACGCGGCGGATGTCTTCGAGCACCGTCGAATAGTTGCGCGTCACGCCGGTGACCACCGCGTCGGCGTCGCCGAGCGCCAGCATGCAGGCGGCGAAATGGTTGCGGTCGTTGTTGATCAGCCGCTGGCAGTCGCGCAGCAGATAGCCCTTGCGCTGCATGCGCTCGTAGAGGAAGTCGGCATAGATGGCGTTGCGGCGCGACAGGCGGGCATTGATGATCTCGATGCCGGGCTTGGCGAGATCGACGCCGGCGAGCCGCGCGTTCTCCTTGATGACCTCCTCGCGGCCGACCAGGATGGCGGTGCCGAGCTTCTGGTTCACGTAGGAGACGGCGGCGCGCATGACCTGCTCCTCCTCACCCTCGGCGAAGACGGTGCGCTTGGGCTGGCGGCGGACGCGGTCGTAGATGCGCTGCAGCGTCGAGGCGATCGGGTCGCGCCGGGCGGAAAGCTCCTGGGCGTAGCGCTCGAAATCGAGGATCGGCTTGCCGGCGACGCCTGAATCCATGGCCGCCTTGGCGACCGCCACCGGAATGGCCGAGATCAGGCGGGGGTCGAACGGCACCGGGATGATGTATTGCGGGCCGAATTTCGGCCGGTTGCCCTGGTAGGCGGCGGCGACGTCGTCGGGCACGTCCTCGCGGGCGAGTGCGGCCAGCGCACGGGCGGCGGCGATCTTCATCTGCTCGTTGATGGTGGTCGCGCGGACATCGAGCGCGCCGCGGAAGATATAGGGAAAGCCCAGCACGTTGTTGACCTGATTCGGATAGTCCGAGCGGCCGGTCGCCATGATGGCGTCGGTGCGGATCTCGGCGACCTCCTCCGGCGTGATCTCGGGATCGGGATTGGCCATGGCGAAGATGATCGGGTTCTTCGCCATCGACTGGATCATGGCGGGGGTGAAGGCGCCGCGCGCCGACAGGCCGAACACGATGTCGGCGCCGTCCATGGCTTCGGCGAGCGTGCGCTTGTCGGTCTTGGCGGCATGCGCCGACTTCCACTGGTTCATGCCCTCGGTGCGGCCCTGCCAGACGACGCCCTTGGTGTCGCAGAGGATGACGTTTTCGGGCGAGAAGCCGATCGACTTGATGAGCTCGATGCAGGCGATGCCGGCCGAGCCCGCGCCGTTGCAGACGAGCTTCGCCGTCTTCATGTCGCGGCCGGTGATCTCCAGCGCATTGATCAGGCCGGCGGTGGCGATGATGGCGGTGCCGTGCTGGTCGTCGTGGAACACCGGGATATCCATCAGTTCGCGCAGGCGGCTCTCGATGATGAAGCACTCCGGCGCCTTGATGTCCTCCAGATTGATGCCGCCGAAGGAGGGGCCGAGGAAGCGCACGCAGTTGATGAACTCGTCGGCGTCCTCGGTGTCGACCTCGAGATCGATGGAATCGACGTCGGCGAAGCGCTTGAAGAGGACGGCCTTGCCCTCCATCACGGGCTTGGCGGCGAGCGCGCCGAGATTGCCGAGGCCCAGGATCGCCGTGCCGTTGGTGATGACGGCCACCATGTTGCCGCGCGTCGTGTAGTCGTAGGCTCTGCTCGGGTCCTCGGCGATCGCCTTGACCGGCGCCGCCACGCCCGGCGAATAGGCGAGCGACAGGTCGCGCTGCGTGGCCATCGGCTTGGTCGGCGTGATCTCCAGCTTGCCCGGCCGGCCGGTCGAGTGAAAGTCGAGCGCTTCCTGCGCCGAGACCGACGGGCCGGTCTCGTTCTTGTCCTTGGCCATGATGGTCCGCGTTTCCTACCCTGAGACGTTTCTTTTGTGGAGCGTCCGGGATTAAGGCTACACTTGGCGGCTGTAAACCGCCAAGCAGGAAGATGTTGGCGGGACGCCGGAATTCCCCTCCCCCTTTGCGGAAGGGTAGGGGTGGGGGTCGTGGCCCCTCGCCCGATCAGGATCAGCGATGAAGCTCGGAGACGGCGATACCCCCACCCCCAACCCCTCCCCTCAAGGGGGAGGGGAGTTCGACACGTCGGGCGCCACGCCGATGATCGAGCAGTTCATCGAGATCAAGGCGGCGAATCCGGATTCGATCCTGTTCTACAGGATGGGCGATTTCTACGAGATGTTCTTCGGCGACGCCGAGACGGCGAGCCGCGCGCTCGGCATCACGCTGACCAGGCGCGGCAAATTCCGCGGCCAGGACATCCCGATGTGCGGCGTGCCGGTGCACGCGGCGGACGACTATCTGCAAAAGCTGATCGGGCTCGGCCACCGGGTCGCGGTGTGCGAGCAGATCGAGGACCCGGCGGAGGCCAGGAAGCGCGGCGGAAAGTCGGTCGTCCGGCGCGACGTGATCCGGCTGGTGACGCCGGGCACCATCACCGAGGACCGGCTGCTGGCGCCTTCGGAGGCGAGCTTCTTCATGTCGCTCGGCAGGATCCGGGGCGGCGGCGAGCAGCAATATGCGCTGGCCTGGATCGACATCTCGACCGGCGCCTTCCGTGTCACGGAAACGACGGCCGAGCGGCTGCTCGCCGACATATTGAGGGTCGATCCGCGCGAGCTGATCATGGCCGATCCGGTGTTCCACGACGCGGAGCTCAGGCCCGTGCTCGACGTGGTGGGCCGAAGGGCCAACCCGCAGCCGCCGAGCCTGTTCGATTCAGGTTCGGCCGAGAACCGCATCGCGCGCTATTTCGGGGTCGCGACGCTGGACGGGTTCGGGCGGTTTTCGCGCGCCGAACTGTCGGCCATCGCCGGCGCGATCGCCTATGTCGAGAAGACGCAGAAGGCGGAGCGGCCGCCGCTCGCGCGGCCCGAGCGCGAGGAGGCGGGCTCCGCGCTCTTCATCGACGCGGCGACGCGGGCGAACCTCGAGCTTCTGCGCACGCTG
>JAUYMV010000707.1 GCA_030698645.1 Mesorhizobium sp. | reverse complement strand
CGGACGGCACGACGACCGGCGGAGTCGTGCAATGACCCCGCGCCTGAGCACCGGAACCGCGCCATCGCCGGCAGCCAGCAATGCGATCGTCGTCGACGGCAAGCGCAAGGCGACCGGCGGACGCACCCGCAACCGCGTGCTGATGACGATGGCGGTCTTCTTCGCCGTCTACGGCGTCATCGCAGGTCGCCTCGTCTATCTGGGCGTGCAGGATCCGGATGCCTCGACGGCCGGCATCGGCCGCGTGCTCGCCTCGCGTCCCGACATCGTCGACCGCAATGGCGAGGTGCTGGCGACCGACATCAAGACTTCGTCGCTGTTCGCCGAGCCGAAGAATATCGTCGACGCCGACGAGGCGCTCGAACTGCTGTCCTCGGTGCTGCCCGACCTGGATCCCGAGCAGACCTTCAACAAGCTGAAGAGCGGCGCCGGCTTCGTCTGGCTGAAGCGCCAGCTCACGCCGCGCCAGCAGGCCGAAATAATGGCGCTCGGCCTGCCCGGCATCGGCTTCCGCACCGAGACCAAGCGCTTCTATCCGGGCGGGCCGACCGCCTCGCACATTCTCGGTCTCGTCAATGTCGACAATCAGGGCATCGCCGGCCTCGAAAAATACATCGACAGCCAAGGCCTCGCCGACCTGCAGGCGAGCGGCCTCGGCACGGCGGCCAATCTCGAACCGTTCCGCACCTCAATCGACCTGCGCGTGCAACACATCGTGCGCGACGAACTGGCCGTGGCGATGGAGAAGTATCATGCGATCGCGGCTGGCGCTGTGATCCTCAACGCCAAGACCGGCGAAGTGGTCGCCATGGCCTCGCTGCCGGACTTCGATCCGAACAATCCCGTCGATGCGCACAAGACCGACCGGCTGAACCACATGTCGGCCGGCGCCTATGAGATGGGCTCGACGATCAAGAGCTTCACCACGGCGATGGCGCTCGATTCCGGCAAGGTGACGATGGAAAGCCGCTTCGACGCGACGCGTCCGATCACCATCGGCAAGCAGACCATCCGCGATTTCCACGGCAAGGGCCGTGTGCTGACCGTGCCGGAAGTGTTCATCTACTCCTCCAACATCGGCTCGGCGCGCGAGGCCGACGTGGTCGGCATCGAGGGCCACCGCGAGTTCCTCAAGCGCATGGGCCTGCTCGACCGCATGAAGACGGAGCTCCCGGAGACCGCCAGGCCGAGCGAGCCGGCGGTCTGGAAGAAGGTACATTCGATCACCATCGCGTTCGGCCACGGCATGTCGACGACTCCGCTGCAGACGGCGGTCGCCGCCGCCGCGCTGATGAACGGGGGAATGCTGTTCGATCCGACCTTCCTGCCGCGCTCGCAGGCGCAGGCGCAGGCGCTCGGCCACCAGGTCGTCAAGCAGTCGACGAGCGAGGACATGCGCTATCTCTACCGCCTCAACGCGGAAAAGGGCTCGGGCAAGCGCGCCGAGGTTCCGGGCTACCGCGTCGGCGGCAAGACCGGCACCGCGGAGAAGGTCGTCAACGGCCGTTACTCGAGCGACAAGCGCTTCAACGCCTTCCTGGCCGCCTTCCCGATGGACGATCCACAATACATCGTGCTCACCATCATCGACGAGCCGAAGCCGGAAAAGCCCGGCATGGCGGCGACTTCGGGCCTCAATGCCGCGCCGGTGGTCGCCAACATCATCCGCCGCTCGGCTTCGTTGCTTGGCGTGAAGCCCGAATTCGGCCATGAAAGTGGGGCGTTGCTCGTCACCTACCAATGATTCTCGAGGCGCGCGGGGGGCGGCGCTCGTTGAGTGGACATTCTATGAAGCTGAAGGACTTTGCCGGACTCCTGCCGATCGGAGAGGGCGCGGCCGGTGAAATCCAGGTCGCGGGCCTGACCTCGGATTCGCGCGCGGTGAAGCCCGGCTTTCTGTTTGCCGCGCTGACTGGCACGAAAGCCGACGGCGCGGCCTATGCGGCCGATGCGGCATCGCGCGGCGCGGTCGCCGTCATCGCGGCCGAGGACGCCCCGATTTCCGGCCTTTCCGTTGCCGTCCTGCATGTCTCCGACCCGCGGCGCGCACTGGCGCTCGCCGCCGCGCGCTTCTACGGCCGCCAGCCCGAAACCATGGTCGCCGTCACCGGTACCAGCGGAAAGACCTCGGTCGTCTCATTCCTCCGCCAGATCTGGACCCGTGCGGGCGAACAGGCGGCCAGCATCGGCACCACGGGCGTCGTCGCGCCCGGCCGCAACGACTACGGCACTCTGACGACGCCCGATCCCGTCGAACTGCACCGCCTGCTGCGAGAACTGGCCGACGGCGGCGTGACGCATGCGGCGATGGAAGCGTCGAGCCATGGGCTCGCGCAGCGCCGGCTCGATGGCGTGAAGCTTGCCGCCGGCGGGTTCACCAATCTCGGCCGCGACCACATGGACTATCATCCGACGATCGAACACTACCATGCCGCCAAGATGCGCCTGTTCGACACGCTGCTCGAGCGCGGCCGGCCGGCGGTCATCTTCGCCGACGATCCGTGGTCGGCGGCGACCGAGAAGGCGGCGCGGGCCGCCGGCCTCGACGTGCTGACGGTCGGCCGAAAGGGCAATTTCCTGCGGCTGAAGCGCCTGGAACTCGAGCGCTTCCGCCAGCGCGCGGAGATCGAGGCGGACGGCGTCATCCATGAGATCGACCTGCCGCTCGCCGGCGACTTCCAGATGTCGAACGCGCTCGTCGCGGCCGGGCTCGCCATCGCGACCGGCACAACGGCGGCAACCGCGCTCGCCGCGCTCGAACACCTGCAGGGCGCGCCGGGCAGGCTCGACCTCGTCGGCCAGACGCCGGGCGGCGCGCCGGTCTATGTCGACTACGCGCACAAGCCGGAGGCGCTCGAAAACGTGCTGCTGGCGGTGCGCCCGTTCACCACCGGCCGCGTCATCGTCGTGTTCGGCTGCGGCGGCGACCGCGACCGCGGCAAGCGGCCGATCATGGGCGGCATCGCGGTCAGGCTGGCCGACGTCAGCATCGTCACCGACGACAATCCGCGCTCGGAAGTTCCCGCCGCGATCCGCGCCGAAATCCTCGCCAACGCGCCCGGCGCCATCGAGATCGGTGACCGCCGCGAGGCCATCCGCCGCGCCGTCGCCATGCTGTCGGCGGGCGACACGCTGATCGTCGCCGGCAAGGGGCACGAGGAAGGCCAGAAGATCGGCGACGTCGAGCATCCCTTCTCCGACCATGCCGAGGTTCGCGCCGCACTCCTGGAGAAGGCGGCATGAGCTGGCTGTGGACCGCCGAGACGATGGTCGACGCCATGGGCGGCAGGCCGGTCGGGCAGTTGCCGGCCGGCATTACCGGCATCTCGATCGACAGCCGCAGCCTGCAGCCCGGCGAAGCCTTCTTCGCCATCAAGGGCGACGCCATGGACGGCCACGATTTCGCGACCGCCGCGATCAAGGCCGGCGCCAGCCTGCTGGTCGTCGCCGAGGGCAAGCTGCCGGCGCTCGGCCGCATCACGACGCCAATGATCGTCGTCGACGACGTGCTGGGCGGGCTCGAAAAGCTCGGCGTCGCCGCGCGCGCGCGCTCCGGGGCCAGGATCATCGCGGTCACCGGTTCGGCCGGCAAGACGACCACCAAGGAGGCGCTGCGCCACGTCCTGTCGGCGGCCGGCAGGGTGCACGCCTCGGCGGCGTCGTTCAACAATCACTGGGGCGTTCCGCTGACGCTGGCGCGGCTGCCGGAAGACGCCGACTACGCGGTGTTCGAGATCGGCATGAACCATCCGGACGAGATCCGGCCGCTGGTCAGGCTGGTGCGGCCGCACATCGCCATCGTCACGCTGATCGCGGCCGCCCATCTCGGCCATTTCCGCGGCCTCGACGACATCGCGCGCGCCAAGGCGGAGATATTCGAAGGCATCGAGCCCGGTGGCCACGCGCTTCTCAACCGTGACGATTCCCGCTGGAAGCTCCTCGAAAAGCTCGCGAAAGCAGCCGGCGTGACGCATGTCGAGGGCTTCGGCGAACATGCGCGGTCGACCTACCGACTGGTCAAATGCGAGCTGCACGCCGATCACTCCACGATGACGGCGAAGGTCGGCGGCAGGGAGATCGTCGCGCGCATCGGCGTACCCGGCCGCCACATGGTGCAGAACGCGCTGGCGGTGCTCGGCGCGGCCCAGCTTGCCGGCGCCGATCTTGCCAAGGTGACGCTGGCGCTCGCCGACCTGCGCGCCGAAGGCGGCCGCGGCCAGCGCCATCTGCTCGGCCGCGCAAGCCAGCCGATCACGCTGATCGACGAGAGCTACAACGCCAACCCGGCCTCGATGAAGGCGGCGGTCGACCTGCTCGACGCGACGCAGGTCGCCGGCTCCGGGCGGCGCATCGCGGTGCTCGGCGACATGCTGGAACTCGGCGTCCACTCCGCCAAGCTGCACGCCGGGCTTGCCGAACTCATCGCCGCCACGAAGACCGACCTCGTCTATCTCGCCGGACCGGAAATGAAGGCGCTCGCCGACCTGCTGCCGAAGGCGCAACTCGCCGCCTGGCTGCCCGACGTCGATGCGTTGAAGCCGGTGCTGCTCGCGGCATTGCGCCCGGGCGACGCGGTCATGATCAAATCGTCCAAGGGCATCGGCTTTTCCAAGCTGGTCGATGCGCTGCTGAAACAGTATCCGGCCGAGGCCGAAAGTCAGAAACGCGCATGAAAGCGCTCACCGTTCCTGGGGGGGACGAACCACAATGCTGACGCTGCTTGTCGATTTCTCCGACCAGGTCTCGGCCTTCAACGTGTTCCGCTACATCACGTTCCGCGTCGGCGGCGCGCTGATCACCTCGGCGCTGATCGTATTCATGTTCGGACCCGGCGTCATCGACAGCCTGCGCATGCGCCAGGGCAAGGGCCAGCCGATCCGCGCCGACGGTCCGCAGACGCATTTCAAGAAGGCCGGCACGCCGACGATGGGCGGGCTGATGATCATCTCGGGCATCGTCGCGTCGTCCCTGCTGTGGGCCAATCTGGCCAACCCCTACGTCTGGGCGGTGCTCTTCGTGACGGTCTCGTTCGGGGCGATCGGCTTCTACGACGACTACATGAAGGTCACCAAGCAGTCGCATCATGGCGTCTCCGGACGGGTCAGGCTCGGTATCGAATTCCTGATCGCGTGCATGGCGGCCTTTGTCATCATGCGCGCCGGACAGGCGCCGTTCTCGTCGTCGCTGACCTTTCCCTTCATCAAGGACCTGCTCATCGATCTCGGCTGGTTCTTCATTCCCTTCGCCTGTTTCGTCATGGTCGGCGCCGGCAATGCGGTAAACCTGACGGACGGCCTCGACGGCCTCGCCATCGTTCCGGTGATGATCGCGGCCGCCTCGTTCGGCGTCATCGCCTATCTCTCCGGCAATGCCGTCTTCGCCAACTATCTGCAGATCCACTTCACGCCCGGCACCGGCGAGCTTGCCGTCGTGCTTGGCGCGGTCATCGGCGCGGGGCTGGGCTTCCTCTGGTTCAACGCCCCGCCGGCCGCCATCTTCATGGGCGACACCGGCTCGCTGGCGCTGGGCGGCCTGATCGGAACCATCGCGGTCGCCACCAAGCACGAGATCGTGCTGGCCATCATCGGCGGCTTGTTCGTCATGGAGGCGATGTCGGTCATCATCCAGGTCGGCTATTTCAAGATGACCGGCAGGCGCGTCTTCCTGATGGCGCCGATCCACCATCATTTCGAGAAGCTCGGCTGGACCGAGAGCCAGATCGTCATCCGCTTCTGGATCATCGCGGTCATCCTGGCGCTCGTCGGCCTGTCGACGCTGAAGCTCAGGTAGCCAATGATCCCGGCGCGCACCTTCTCCGGCAAGAACGTCGCCCTCTTCGGCCTCGGCGGATCCGGCATCGCGACGGCGCGCGCGCTTCAGGAAGGCGGCGCGGTGGTCACCGCCTGGGACGACAATCCGGCAAGCGTGACGCGCGCCCGCGACGAAGGCATCGCGGTGCAGGACCTACGCCGGGCCGACTGGTCGGGCTTTGCTTCCTTCGTGCTGTCGCCGGGCGTGCCTCTGACGCATCCCAAGCCGCACTGGACGGTCGATCTCGCGCGGGCTGCCGGCGTCGAGATTATCGGCGACGTCGAACTGTTCGCGCGCGAGCGCCGTCGGAGCGCGCCCGAGGCGCCGTTCATCGCTATCACCGGCACCAATGGCAAGTCGACCACGACCGCACTGATCGCGCACATGCTGGCATCCGCCGGGCTCGACACGCAGATGGGCGGCAACATCGGCCGCGCCGTCATGACGCTCGATCCGCCGCGGGCCGGCCGGCACTACGTCGTCGAGTGCTCTTCCTACCAGATCGACCTCGCGCCTTCGGTCAACCCGACGGCGGGCGTGCTGCTCAACCTGACGCCTGACCATCTCGACCGTCATGGCACGATGCAGCACTATGCCGGCATCAAGGAACGGCTGGTCGCCGGCAGCGACACCGCCATCGTCGGCATCGACGACATCCAGTGCGCGCAGATCGCCGACCGGCTGGAGCGCGCCGGCCACGACGTCATCCGCATTTCCAAGCGGCTGGCGATCGCCGACGGCTACTTCGCCGACGGCCATGCGCTGTTGCGGGCCGAGGGCGGCCGCATCGGCCAGGTCGCGACGCTCGAAGGCATCGGCTCGCTGCGCGGCCAGCACAACGCGCAGAATGCGCTCGCCGCGGTCGCGGCCTGCCTCAGGGTCGGCCTCCCGGCCAAGGACATCCAGCCCGGGCTCGACAGTTTCCCGGGCCTTGCACACCGCATGGAGCAGGTCGGCCATCAGGGCAGGGTGCTGTTCGTCAACGATTCCAAGGCCACCAACGCGGATGCCGCCGCGCCCGCCCTGTCGAGCTTTCCGCGCATCTACTGGATCGCCGGCGGGCTGCCCAAGGAAGGCGGCATCGAGCCGTTGCGCTCGTTCTTCCCGCGCATCGCCAAGGCCTATCTGATCGGCGAGGCGGCGCCCTCGTTCTCGGCGACGCTCGGCGAAGCCGTGCCCTACGAGATCGCCGGAACCCTGTCGGCCGCCGTCGCGCATGCCACCAGGGATGCGGTGCGCGACGAGGCCGAGGACGTCGTGGTGCTGCTGTCGCCGGCCTGCGCCAGCTTCGACCAGTTCAAGAATTTCGAAGTCAGGGGCGACGCCTTCCGCGCCGCCGTCCTGGCGCTCGACGGAATCGAACCCATCGGAGGGACCCGAGGATGAACAGTCGCACGGACCGCGGACTCGTTTCCAACTGGTGGTGGACCGTCGACCGATGGTTCCTCGCCGCCTTCCTGATCCTGATGGTGCTGGGCGTGGTTCTGTCCTTCGCGGCAAGCCCCGCCGTTGCCGAGCGCATCGGACTGGAGAACTATCACTTCGTCACACGGCAGATCATCTTCATGCTGCCGGCCGTCGGCGCGATGCTCGCCGTGTCCTTCCTCGACCAGCGCCAGGTTCGGCGTCTGGCGCTGCTGATGCTGCTCGGCGCCCTCGTGCTGATGGTCGCCGCGCTCTTCCTCGGCGTCGAGGTCAAGGGTTCGCGGCGCTGGGTATCGTTTGCCGGCGTGTCGCTGCAGCCGTCCGAATTCCTCAAGCCGGCGTTCGTCGTCATCTGCGCCTGGCTGTTCGCCGAACATATCCGCCAGCCGCAGATCCCCGGCAATCTCTTCGCGCTGATCCTGCTCGGACTGGTGGTCGTGCTGCTCGTCGCGCAGCCCGATCTCGGCCAGACCATGCTGGTGATGTGCACGTGGGCCGTGATGTTCTTCATGGCTGGCATGCCGTGGCTGTGGATCGTCGTTCTTGGCGCCATCGGCGCCGCCGGGGCGTTTGGCGCCTATGCGTTTTTCCCGCACGTTGCCGGCCGCATCGACCGCTTCCTGACCGGCGAAGGCGACAACTTCCAGACCGAGATGGGCCGAGAGGCGATCGTGCGCGGCGGCTGGTTCGGCCAGGGACCGGGCGAGGGCACCATCAAGCGCGTCCTGCCCGACAGCCACACCGATTTCATCTTCTCGGTCGCCGGCGAGGAGTTTGGCATCGTGCTGTGCATCCTGCTGGTCGGCCTGTTCGCCTTCATCGTGTTGCGCGGGCTCAAGGTGGCGCTCAAGGAAAGCGACGACTTCACGCGGTTTTCGGTCGCCGGCCTCGTCATCCTGTTCGGCCTCCAGTCGATCATCAACATGGGCGTCAACCTGCAGCTGATGCCGGCCAAGGGCATGACGCTGCCGTTCATATCCTATGGCGGCTCGTCGCTGATCGCCATGGCGATCTCGATGGGCATGGTGCTGGCGCTGACGCGCAAGCGGCCGGAAAAGCGCAAGTCGGGCGACTTCGCCTATGTGAACCCGCGCGCCGTCGCGGCGGAGTAGAAGATGCCCAAAGGCGTGATCCTGCTGTCGGCGGGCGGGACGGGCGGGCATGTCTTCCCGGCCGAAGCGCTGTCACATGAGCTGGCCCGGCGCGGCTGGGATGTGCATCTGGCGACCGACGACCGCGCCGAGCGCTTCGCCGGCAAGTTTCCGGCCGGCGCCATCCATCCGATCGCGTCGGCGACCATCGGCTCGCGCAATCCACTGGTGCTGCTAGGCACGTTCTGGCGCATCTGGACCGGCTTCCGGCAGGCCTCGGCGCTAATCGCCAGGCTGCGGCCGAAGGCGGTAGTCGGCTTTGGCGGCTACCCGACCCTGCCGCCGCTCTATGCCGCGACAAGGCGCGGCGTGCCGACCCTCATCCATGAACAGAACGCCGTCATGGGCCGCGCCAACAAGGCGCTGGCGCCGCGCGTCACGGCGGTTGCCGGCGGGTTCCTGACCGAGGCGACCAGCAGCGTGCCGGACAAGACAGTCGTCACGGGCAACCCGGTGCGGCCGGCGGTGATCGAGGCGGCGAAAATCGACTACGCGCCATCGTCGGCGGACGCGCCGTTCCATCTGCTGGTGTTCGGCGGAAGCCAGGGCGCCCAGTTCTTCTCCGAGGCGATCCCGGCGGCGATCGCGCTCCTGCCGGACGCGCTTCGCGCGCGGCTCAGCGTCGTGCAGCAGGCGCGCAAGGAGGACGAGGCAGGCGTCCGCGCCGCCTACGAGCGCCTCGGCGTCCCGGCGCGGATCTCGCCCTTCTTCGACGACATGGCCGCGCGCATCGCGGCGGCGCATCTCGTCATTGCGCGCTCCGGCGCGTCGACCGTGTCGGAGATCGCGGCCATTGGCAGACCGGCCATGCTGGTGCCCTATCCGCACGCGCTCGACCACGACCAGGCGGCCAATGCGGCAGCACTTGCCGCGGCCGGCGGCGCCGAGGTGCATCCGCAATCGACGCTTTCTCCGGAAAAGCTCGCGCAGCTGATCGGCGGCGCGATGGAGGCGCCGGAGCGGCTGGCGCGCATGGCGGCCGCGGCGCGTTCGGCCGGACGGCCCGACGCCACCAACTTGCTCGCCGACCTGACAGAGGCTATTGCGTCCGGCATGACGGTCGGGGACTACAAGGGGGGCGTTCGCGCATGAAGATGCTGCAGAGCATAGGCCTGGTGCATTTCATAGGCATCGGCGGCATCGGCATGAGCGGCATCGCGGAGGTGCTGCACACTCTCGGCTACCAGGTCCAGGGCTCCGACCAGTCGGACAGCGCCAACGTCCAGCGCCTGCGCGACAGGGGCATCCAGTGCTTCGTCGGCCACAAGGCGGAGAATCTCGGCGCCGCCGAGGTCGTCGTCATCTCGACCGCGATCAAGAAATCCAATCCGGAACTCGCGGCCGCGCGCGAAAAGCTGCTGCCGATCGTGCGGCGCGCGGAAATGCTCGCCGAACTGATGCGCTTCCGCCAGGCGATCGCCATCGGCGGCACGCATGGCAAGACCAC
>JAUYMV010000699.1 GCA_030698645.1 Mesorhizobium sp. | reverse complement strand
ATGGTGATCTCCTGCTACTCCTTCACCGAGATCGCCCGCAAGGCGGCGGCGATGATGAATGATGGCGGCGCGCTGCTGACGCTGACCTATGCCGGCTCGGTACGCGTGATGCCCAACTACAATGTGATGGGGGTCGCCAAGGCCGGGCTCGAAGCCAGCGTGCGCTATCTGGCGAACGATTTCGGTCCACGGGCGATCCGCGTCAATGCCATCTCGGCCGGCCCCGTGCGCACGCTTGCCGGCGCGGGGATCGCCGACGCGCGGCACATGTTCTCGTTCCAGAGCCGGAATGCGCCGTTGCGCCGAACCGTGACGCTGGATGAGGTCGGCGGCTCGGCTCTCTACCTGCTTTCCGACCTGTCGACTGGCGTCACGGGAGAGATCCACTATGTCGATTCCGGCTATCATATCGTTTCGATGCCCGCGCTTGACGAGTTGAAGCGCAGCGAAGACGGTCGCGACTAGGCCGGGGATCGTGAATCGGTTGCTGTGCGACCGAGTAAAATCCGAACATTTGTCAGAAACGGATTTTAAGGGGATTTCCGTTATAGAGAGCCCATACGAGGGTTTTCCGGCATGCAGGCATATACAAATCCGAAGCGCAGCCCGGTCTTCCGGCTGATCACCATAGCCGCATCGGGCCTTGGAAGTTTCATCCTTGGCCTATGGGGCGTGAGGTTCGGCTTCGGCGATGGCCTGGCCGGCATATCGGGCCAGATGGTCGGCGGCATCATCGCCTCGCTTTGCGCGCTCGCCGCAGGCGTCGCGTCGTTGTCGTTCTTCGCAGGCGTCGACGAGTCCGAAACCTATGTCTATCGCGAAACCCAGATCGACAAATTGACCGGCCTGCATGCCCGGTCCGCCATGATCAGCAAGATCGCGGCGGCGGCGGCCGGTACCGTTCGCGACGGCAAGCCCGTCTTCCTGGTGGACATCGATATCGACCGCTTCAAGCAGATCAACGATGCCATTGGCTACGGCCAGGGCGACGAGCTGATCCGCGCCTTCGCTGCCCGGTTGCGCGACAACGTCCCGCACAATGTCGAGATCGGCCGTATCGGCGCCGGCGAGTTCGCCATCCTGATCGACGACGGAAAATCCGTATCGATCGACCGTCTCATCGAAAGACTGATCGAGAAGATGATGGAGCCCTATCGGCTGACGACGCACCTGCAGTCGGTCAATCTGTCTGTCGGCATGGTGGCCATGCCGAAGGACGGACGTGACCCGGTCGTGCTGCTGCGCCGCTCCAACCTTGCACTGCAGAATGCGCGCGCCAGCGGCATCGGCAACTGGTCTGTCTTCCATCCCGAAATGGGCGAGGTCGCCGACTACCGTCAGTGGATCGAATCCGAACTGCACGGCGCGCTTCAGCGCAACGATTTCGACCTCTACTATCAGCCGCAATACGACATGTCGTCCAATCGGATCGTCGGCTACGAGGCATTGCTCCGCTGGCGCCACCCGAAGCGCGGCATGATATCACCCACCGAATTCGTGCCGGTCGCCGAGGAAACCGGCATGATCGCGCAGATCGGCGAGTGGGTGCTGCGCAAGGCCTGCCAGGATGCGCTTTCCCTACCCGACGACTGCTTCGTCGCCGTCAATATCTCGCCCGTGCAGATGATGACCAGGGATTTCCTTCCGATCGTGCGGGAGGTGCTGCGCGAAACAGGGCTGCTTCCGAGCCGTCTCGAGCTCGAGGTGACGGAAACGGCCATGATGCAGGACCGCGAACGCGCCGCCTTCGTCATGCGCGAATTGTCGGAGATGGGCATTTCGGTCGCGGTCGACGATTTCGGCACCGGTTACTCGAATCTCAGCTACCTGATCGACTTCCAGTTCCAGAAGCTGAAGATCGATCGCTCCTTCGTCAGCCGCATCGACAAGGACAATGGCGGAGCCGTGATCTCGACGATCGTCGGGCTTTCGCGCGCGCTCGGCGTGCGCACGATTGCCGAGGGCGTCGAGACCGAGAGCCAGGCGATGCTGTTGCGCGCGGCGGGCTGCGACGTCGTGCAGGGATTTCTCTACGGCAGGCCAGCCCCGCTCGCCACGCACAGCCGCGATCATTTGATTGTGGATGATCTTCTCGTTCCGGCGACCGCTGCGATACATTGAGGCTCGGCCGGGCGGCTTCGCGAAGGGCTTGCTTACACCGATCAGCGTCTTGCGGACAGAACCTTGAAGCTCTGGTCTCTGACAATTTCGGATGCCTGACGGAACGAAGCGGCCAAGGCGGCCTCGTAGGGCAGGTGCCGGTTTCCAACCATGATGAGACGGCCGTTCGGCTTCAGCGCCGCGCTGGCGGCGCGGATCATCGTGGCGCCGATGGCCGGATCGCCCTTGCTGCCCAGATGGAAGGGCGGGTTCATCACGATGGCATCGAAGCGCCGCGCCACCGGCTCGGACGCCAGATCCTGCCAATGGAACGCCGGTTCGAGCCGGCTGCCCGCAAGGTTCCGCTTTGCGGCCTCCAGCGATGCATGGTCGGCCTCGAACAGTTCGAGCGCCGTCACCTTCGGACAGCGCAGCAGAAGTTCAGTCGACAGATAGCCCCAGCCGGCGCAGAAGTCCGCGACGACGCCTGAGAGATCCACCGGGAGGTTTTCGGCAAGCAGACGGGAGCCGGGATCGATCCGCTCGTGCGAGAACATGCCGGGCGAAGTGAAGAACCGGCCGTTGATCGGCAGATCGGGATCCGCAGTCGCCACCGGCCCTTCCAGGCCTGCCTGCTTGCGCATCCAGAAGACGGATCCGTGGTATTTCGAGAGGCTGCCTTCCAGGTCGAGCCGGGATGCGACGCGCCGGCGCAGGCTGTCGCCGCCGTCGTCGCGGCTGCCTGCCGCCACGATCAGCCCACCCTCGCGGACGCGGTCCCAAGCGTCGGCAAGCCGCGCCTCGTTCAGCCCGCGGTGCCGGCCGATCAGCACCAGCGCCATGTCATAGCCCTCTCCCGCCGGCTCCGGCACCACGACGTGGCGCCCCGCCTGCAGCTTCAGGAAGGACGGTCGAAAACCCTGGACCAAGGTGATCGACGCGGAAAACCCTTCCGGCAGGATGAACCCCGGCTCGGCGCCGTAAAACAGCACGCGCCCGCCCGCCTGCGGGACTTCGAGATCGCCGGTATCGAACGGATGGAACAGGGTCTTCTGGGCGTCTGCGGACATGGGCTGCCAAACTCGGAACGAAAGGACTGGCGGCGGACTCAGGAACCCGGCGCCGGATATGAAAACGGGCGCGTCGAGGACGCGCCCGCTGTCAGATTTGGTCGAAGATGCCGATCAGGCGGCGTTTTCTTCGTCCTCAGCCTTCTTGTCGCGAGCGACTTCCTTGCCGGTCGTCTGGTCGACGACCTTCATGGACAGGCGCACCTTGCCGCGCTCGTCAAAGCCCATCAGCTTGACGAAGACCTTCTGGCCTTCCTTGACGACATCCGTGGTCTTCTGGACGCGGTCGCTGGCGAGCTGCGAGATGTGGACGAGGCCGTCCTTGGGACCGAAGAAGTTCACGAAAGCCCCGAAGTCGGCGGTCTTGACGACCGTGCCCTCGTAGATTTCGCCGACTTCCGGCTCGGCGACGATGGAGTGAATCCACTTCCTCGCCGCCTCGATCTCCTTGGCGTTCGACGATGCGATCTTGACCGTGCCGTCGTCCTCGATGTTGATCTTGGCGCCGGTCTTCTCGACGATTTCGCGGATGACCTTGCCGCCCGATCCGATGACGTCGCGGATCTTGTCGGTGGGGACATGCATCACTTCGATGCGCGGGGCAAACTCGCCCAGTTCCTCGCGGGCGCCGGACAGCGCGTTCGACATCTCGCCGAGAATGTGGACGCGTCCGTCCTTGGCCTGGTCGAGCGCGATCTTCATGATCTCCTCGGTGATGCCCTCGATCTTGATGTCCATCTGCAGCGAGGTGATGCCGCCTTCGGTGCCGGCAACCTTGAAGTCCATGTCGCCGAGGTGATCCTCGTCGCCGAGGATGTCGGAAAGAACGGCGAAGCGCTCGCCTTCCTTGATCAGGCCCATGGCGATGCCGGCGACCGGCTTGGTCAGCGGAACGCCCGCATCCATCAGCGCCAGCGAGGTGCCGCAGACGGTCGCCATCGAGGACGAGCCATTCGACTCGGTGATCTCGGAGACGACGCGGATCGTATAGGGAAACTGATCCGGCGCCGGGAGCATCGGACGGATGGCGCGCCAAGCGAGCTTGCCGTGGCCGATTTCGCGGCGGCCGGGCGAACCCATGCGGCCGGTTTCGCCAACGGAGAAGGGAGGGAAGTTGTAGTGCAGGAGGAACTTCTCCTTGTACATTCCCGTCAGGCTGTCGACATACTGCTCGTCCTCGCCGGTGCCGAGCGTGGCGACGACGATCGCCTGCGTCTCACCGCGTGTGAACAGCGCCGAACCGTGCGTGCGCGGCAGAATGCCGACCTCCGAGACGATCTTTCGGACCGTCTTGAGGTCGCGGCCGTCGATGCGCAGGCCGGTGTCGAGAATGTTCCAGCGCACGACCTTGGCCTGAATTTCCTTGAACGTCGACATGACCTTGTCGGACGACCATTTCGGCTCGCCGCCCTCCGGCAGGAAGGTAGCCTTGACCTTGGCCTTGGCCGCGTCGATGGCGACGTAGCGTTTCTGCTTGTCGACATTCTTGTAGGCGGCGCGCAGATCGTCCTCGATCAGGCCGAGCATGGTGGCCTCGAGTTCCGACAGATCGGCCGGAGTGAAATCGCGCGGCTCCTTGGCGGCCACTTCGGCCAGCTTGATGATCACGTCGATGACGGGCTGAAAGCCCTTGTGGCCGAACATGACGGCGCCGAGCATGATCTCCTCGCCGAGTTCCTTGGCTTCCGACTCGACCATCAGGACGGCGTCGGAGGTGCCGGCGACGACGAGATCGAGCTTGGACTCGGGCATCTCGTCGACATGCGGGTTGAGCACATACTGGCCGTTGATGTAGCCGACGCGCGCGCCGCCGACGGGGCCCATGAAGGGCACGCCCGAGAGCGTCAGGGCAGCCGACGCGGCGACCAGGGCGACGACGTCCGGGTCGTTTTCGAGATCATGCTGCATGACGGTGACGACGACCTGGGTGTCGTTCTTGTAGCCGGCCGGGAAGAGCGGGCGGATCGGGCGGTCGATGAGGCGGGAAACCAGCGTTTCCTTCTCGCTCGGACGGCCTTCGCGCTTGAAATAGCCGCCGGGGATCTTGCCGGCCGCGTAGGTCTTTTCCTGGTAGTTGACTGTCAGCGGGAAGAAGTCGAAGCCGGGCTTGGGCTCCTTCATCGAGACGACGGTCGCCAGAACGACGGTCTCGCCGTAGGTGGCGAGAACGGCGCCGTCAGCCTGACGGGCGATCTTGCCGGTTTCCAGGATGAGCGGACGACCGCCCCATTCGATTTCCACCTTGTGGTGATTGAACATGTCTTGTCCTTAATATGCGGGATCGGCCGCGCCGGCTTATCCGGCGCGCGTCGAAGATCCCTGGCTTCCTGTTTCGGACGGGCCACGGGCAAGACAACGGGAGGCTTGGGAAAGGGCCGCGCTGCGACGCGCTGGCCAAGCATCCGGCAATCCTGCCCCATGACCTGTCCATGGGTGGTTCCGGGCATTGCCTGTATTTGCCGGAACCAGCCGGGCCGCGATTCTCGCGAGGCCCGGATATGCGTCCGCCGGGCCCGTTTCCGGACCCGGCGGAAATGTCGTCAGCGACGCAGGCCGAGCTTCTCGATCAGCGTCTGGTAGCGGGCTTCGTCCTTGCCCTTGAGATAGTCGAGGAGACGGCGGCGCTGCGAGACGAGCGCCAGAAGGCCACGACGCGAGTGGTTGTCCTTCTTGTGTTCCTTGAAATGGTCCGTCAGATTCTTGATGCGCTCGGAGTAGATGGCGACCTGGACTTCCGGCGAACCGGTATCGCCTGGCTTGGTCGCGAATTCCTTCATGATTTCCGTCTTGCGCTCAGCAGTCACCGACATCGTGTTTCCTTTCTGTTTTTCAGGAAAAGGGGATGCCCGCAGCCGGGATGTCGTCCAGCAGGGGCCAGTGGACAAGGCGCAATGCGCTTTGTTGCGGCGCGTATAGTGCAAATCCCGGCAAAACGCCAGTGCTATTCCACGGGGACGAAAATGACCCCTGAGATCGACTGCAGCGGCTCGGCCGGCGTTTCCACGGCGGCGTGGTCCTCGTCTTCCTCGCACTGGAGGTAAGGGTCGAAAACCCAGCCGATGGCGTTGTCGTCGGCCAGGCGCTCGACTGCGTGCCATACCTTGCCGTTCAACTTCCGCTCGTCATAGGGTCGCACGCGCACCCCGTTCTTCCAGGTGCCGAGGATCTTGCCATTCGGCTCCTCGCGGACATTGAGCGGGGTGCCCGTCGGGTCGGCTACGGTGCAGATGCGGCCAAGTTCGTCGCTGCCCGTGCATTTCAGATAGGCGCCAAAGACCCAGCCCGACGCCTCCGCGTAACTTGCGACGAGCGCCCAGCGCTTGCCCGCGCTTTCCTTGTGCTCGATGAACTCGACCTTCGCGCCACGGCGCAGCGTCGACAGTATCTTGCCGTTCGGGCCGGCGCGGACGTTGAGCGGCGTTCCCGTGGGGTCAACCACGGTGCAGACCGGCGCGCCGCCGCAGGCGATGGCGCCGGTGGAGAGACTGGCGATCACGAGAGCGAGCGGGACAATGCGACGCATGAAGGCTCCTTCAGAACAGGAGCAGTTTGACGGAAATCAGGCTTCCAGGGAATGTCCCGGAGCTCAGAATCTCGCGGGAGTCCTTGTCCCTGAGAACGCCACCGCGACAGCCGACCGACGGGTGGCTAGCAGGCTTTCCGCCTCGCGACAATCAGGACACGAACACCCGCTTCGGCTTGAACATGCCGGCCTCGACCGCGCCGATGGCGACCAGCTTGCCGCGCGCCGTGGCATAGGCTTCGGCGGCTTCCACCGGAGCGTCGCGGCCGCGCACGATGACGGGATTGCCGAGCCGCACCTTGGATGCCGCGTCGTCGCCGAGCGCCACTGATGGCAGGCTGTCCAGCGCGACGATGGTGTCGACCAGCAGGTCGTCGAGAGCGGCATAGGGATCCTCCGCCGACTGCGCTTCCGGGTCATCGGGCGACTCGTCGCCACCCAGGTCATTCTTGACGGACGCGATGCCCGCCGCCTTCTCCAGCATCTCGATGGTCACGAGGTCTTCCGGCTCGAACGGCGCCACTTCGACGCGACGCAGGTCCGAGACATGGCCGAAGCAGCCGAGGTCGCGGCCCATGTCTCGGGCGATCGAGCGGACATAGGTGCCCTTGCCGCATTCGACTTCGAACACTGTATGCGCCGCATCCGGGCTCTCGACGATGTCGAGCCGGCCGATCTCGATCTCGCGCGGCGCGATCTCGACAGTCTCGCCCGCACGCGCCAGATCATAGGCGCGTTCCCCGCCGATCTTGATGGCGGAGAACTGCGGCGGCACCTGCATGATGATGCCGGTGTATTTCGGCAGCAGCGCACGGATCTGCGCCTCGGACGGACGCATATCTGAATTCTGCGTGGCAACACCTTCGAGATCGTCGGTCGAGCGCTCCTCGCCCCAGGCGACCGTGAAGCGGTAGATCTTGGCGCCGTCCATGACATAGGGAACCGTCTTGGTGGCTTCGCCGAGCGCGATCGGCAGCATGCCGGAGGCAAGCGGGTCGAGCGTGCCGGCATGGCCGGCCTTGTCTGCCTTGAACAGCCATTTAACCTTGGAGACGGCGTCGGTCGAGCCCATGCCCGCCGGCTTGTCCAGCACGACCCAGCCGGAGACGGGCCGACCGGTCTTCTTGCCGCGGCGGCCCACTATTCCGGCTCCCCACCATCCTTGCCGAGGTCGCGGGCGACTTCGGGCAGGCGCAGCAAATCGTCGATCTTCGCCATGTTGTCGAACGAAGTGTCGAGCCGGAAACGCAGCTCCGGAATGGAGCGCATCTGGCGCAGCGCGTGGGAGATACGTCCGCGAATGAACTTGGCGTTCTTCGCCAGCGCCTGGATGACGGCGTTGTCGTCCTTGGCGGCAAGCGGCGCAACGAAGGCGGTGGCGATCCCGAGGTCCGGCGACATGCGCACTTCGGAGACCGAGATCACCGTCGTCTCGATCACATCGTCGATCACCTCGCCGCGCTGCAGCACTTCGGACAGCGCATGCCGCACCTGTTCGCCGACGCGAAGCTGGCGCTGGGAGGGGCCTTTGGAAGCGGGCACGGACATGGCTCTACCTACAATCTCTTCATTCTAGTGCGGAATCGGAACCTAGCGCTAATCCAAGTCGCTTCGGGAACGCGTATGCGCAAAGGCCGCATCGAAGCGACGGCGATCAAACACCAGACGACAGAAGGCGAGGCTGTTCCCAGCAGTCAGCTCGCGGCCTGAGCAATCGATACGCCCTGGCATCCGCACGCGTCAGGCCGAGCTGAGCGTGCGGATGAGCTTGTGCGTTTCGTCCTGCTTGCGACCGACGGACGGCGGTGCCCCGGCGAGGAGCCTACAGCGTCCGCGTCACCATCTCGACGCGGAAGCACTCGATCACGTCGCCTGCGCGCATGTCCTCGTAGTTCTGGAAGGCCATGCCGCATTCCTGGCCGCCCGGAACCTCGGCCACTTCGTCCTTGAAGCGCTTCAGGGTCTTCAGCGTGCCTTCGTGGATGACGACATTGTCGCGGACCAGGCGGACGCCGGCCCCACGTTCGACCTTGCCCTCGGTGACACGGCAGCCGGCGATCTTGCCGACCTTCGTGATGTCGAAGATTTCGAGGATCTCCGCGTTGCCGATGAAGGTTTCGCGACGTTCCGGCGAGAGCAGGCCCGACATCGCCGCCTTCACGTCATCCACGAGATTGTAGATGATGTTGTAGTAGCGGATCTCGAGACCGGCCTGGTCGGCGGCGAGCTTCGCCTGCTTGTTGGCGCGCACGTTGAAGCCGATGATCGCGGCTTCCGACGTTTCGGCGAGCGAAACGTCGCCTTCGTTGATGCCGCCGGCGCCGGCATGCACGATGCGTGCACGGACCTCGTCGGTGCCGAGCTTGTCGAGCGCGCTGACGATAGCCTCGATCGAGCCCTGGACATCGCCCTTGATGACGAGCGGGAATTCCTTCAGCCCGCTCGACTGCAACTGCGTCATCATCTGCTCGAGCGAACCGCGCTGGCCGGCATGCTTGGCGACCGCCTTCTCGCGGGCCAGACGCTGGCGATACTCGGTGATCTCGCGCGCCTGCGCCTCATTCTCGGCGGTGGCGAAGCGGTCGCCCGCCTGCGGCGTGCCGCTGAGTCCGAGCACCTCGACCGGCATGGACGGCGGCGCCTCGTCGATATTCTCGCCACGGTCGTTGAACAGCGCGCGCACGCGGCCCCATTCATTGCCGGCAACGATGATGTCGCCCGGCATCAGCGTGCCGGTCTGCACCAGGATGGTGGCGACCGGGCCGCGGCCCTTGTCGAGCTTGGCTTCGATCACGACGCCCTCGGCGGTGCGCTCGGCATCGGCCTTGAGGTCGAGAACCTCGGTCTGCAGCAGGATGGCTTCCAGCAGCTTGTCGAGATTGGTTCCCTTGGTCGCCGATACCTCGACGTCGAGAACCTCGCCACCCATGGATTCGACGAACACCTCGTGGCGCAGCAGTTCGGTGCGCACCTTCTGCGCATCGGCCTGCGGCTTGTCGATCTTGTTGATCGCCACGATGATCGGCACGCCTGCCGCCTTGGCATGATTGATGGACTCGATCGTCTGCGGCATGACGCTGTCGTCGGCGGCCACCACCAGAACGGCGATATCGGTCGCTTGCGCGCCACGGGCGCGCATCGCGGTGAAGGCCTCGTGGCCCGGCGTGTCGAGGAAGGTGATCTTCTGACCATTCCTCTCGACCTGATAAGCGCCGATGTGCTGCGTGATGCCGCCGGCTTCGCCGGACACGACATTGGCGTTGCGGATAGCGTCGAGCAGCGACGTCTTGCCGTGATCGACATGGCCCATGATGGTCACGACCGGCGGGCGCGGCTTCATGTTCTCCGGCTTGTCGACGACATCGAACAGGCCGCCCTCGATGTCGGATTCGGCAACGCGCTTGACGGTGTGGCCGAACTCGTTGGCGACCAGCTCCGCCGTATCGGCATCGATCAGGTCGCCCGGCTTCAGGATCTGGCCCTGCTTCATGAAGTATTTCACGACATCCACGGCGCGCTCCGCCATACGGCTGGCGAGTTCCTGGATGGTGATGGTCTCCGGCAGGATGACGTCGCGCGTGATCTTCTCGCGCGGTTCGTTCTGCATGCCACGCTTGAACTTCTCCTGGCGGCGGCGCATGGCCGACAGCGAACGGCTGCGCGCCTCGTCACCGGCAAGCGCGGTGTTGAGCGTCAGCTTGCCGCGGCGGCGATCTTCCTCGCCCTTGGCCTTGACCGGACGCGCGACTTCGGGCGTGGCGATCCGCTTGATCGGGAAGCCGCCCTTGCTCTTGGCCTTGCTCTCGACTTCGTCCTCGGGCGCGTTGACCAGTTCGGCGGTCGGCGCGCGGCGGCGCGCTTCCTCCTCGGCGCGGCGGCGGGCTTCCGCCTCCTTGAGCAGGCGAGCTTCCTCCTCGGCCTGGCGGCGCGCGGATTCCTCGCGCTCCTTGCGGCGGCGCTCTTCCTCGTCGCCACGGCGCCTGGCTTCCTCGACGGCGCGCTGACGATCCTCGACCTCGCGCACCTTCGAGCCTTCGAGGGCGCGACGGCGGGCGTTCATCTCCTCGGCCGACAATTCGTTCAGCACGACGCGATCGACGACCGCCGGACGCGGGGTCTCGACGATGACGGGCTTCGGCGCAACCGGCTTGGGCACGAAGACGGGCGCAACGACCGCGGGCTCGGGCTTTTCGCCCGGCACCGAGAACTTGCGCTTCTTGGTTTCGACAACGACGGACTTGGTACGGCCATGCGAGAAGTTCTGACGCACGATTCCCTGCTCGACGCCGGGCCGCTTCAATGTCAGTGTCTTCTTCGGATTGACGCCCAAAGCCTTGTCGTCGTCGGTTTTCGTATCGCTCATTCCATATCCTTAAAGGCGCCATTGTCCTCGACAATGGACGCAAATCCGAGGCCTTCGTCCGGGGAACCGCCCCGGTATCGGTCAAGCGCCACCATGCGCTTCAGCGCTGCCTTGCCCGCGTCCCCGGCGAGCACGGCAGCATGTATCACATTTGTGCCCCCCAATGCCAAACCCAATTCGGCCTCCGAAAAGAGTTTGTAAGCAGCGATGGAAGGCCCCCCCTGATGGACCACGGCCCATCTTGCATTGGTGATCTTTCGGATTCCGTCGACCGAGGCTTCCGCCGCATGAATGACCGCGAGGGCCGCGCCGCTGCGCACCGACGCCTCGACTTTCGCCGCGCCAAGCCCGATCGCGCCGGCCTTGCGCGCAAGACCCAAAGCCCCCAGCGCATGCTGCACGAGGATGTTGTCGACCATGCCACCGAGATCGGCCGGCAGAACGACCTCCTTCTTGAAGGCGCGCTTGAAGAGGTTCTTCTTCGCCGCCTCGTCGACATGGCGGCGGTCCGCGGTGACCCAGCAGCCGCGGCCGGGGAGCTTTCTCTTCAGATCGGGAACCACCGACAAGTCGGGACCGACGACGAAACGAATGAGCCCCTCAGGCTCGCCCGTTTCGCGCGTCACGATGCATGTGCGGTCGTTCATCTCGTCCAATATGTGCTCCAGCCCGCATGACCGATCAGGCCACCGGTTCCGCGTCGGCGCCTTCCGCCGCGGCTTCGTCCTCGGTGATCCAGCCGGCCTTCAGTCGCGCGGTCAGCACCATCTGCTCGGCATCCTGGCGGGTCACGCCGAAATCGCCGAGCACGCCCGGGAACATCTTGGTCTCGCCGTCCTTGCGTTCCTTCCAGCCGACCAAATCGTCGGCGGCGTAGCCGGCGAAATCCTCGATCGTCTTCACGCCATCCTTGCCCAGCGCCACCATCATCGCGGTGGTGATGCCGGGGATCTCGCGCAGTTCGTCCTCGACGCCGAGCGCGCGGCGTTCCTCGTCATGCTCGGTCTCGATGCGCTCGAGAAACTCACGTGCGCGGGTCTGAATTTCCGAGGCTGTATCCTCGTCGAAGCCATCAATGGACGCGATCTCGTCGGCGTTGACATAGGCCACTTCCTCGACCGTCGTGAAGCCTTCGGAGGCGAGCACCTGGCCGACCATCTCGTCGACGTCGAGCGCCGTCATGAACAGGTTGGAGCGTTCGACGAATTCCTTCTGGCGGCGTTCGCTCTCCTCCTGCTCGGTCAGGATGTCGATGTCCCAGCCGGTCAGCTGCGAGGCGAGGCGGACGTTCTGGCCGCGGCGGCCGATGGCCAGCGACAACTGGTCATCGGGAACCACGACTTCGATACGCTCGGCGTCCTCGTCGAGCACGACCTTGGCGACTTCGGCCGGCTGCAGCGCATTGACGATAAACGAGGCGGCGTCGCTGGACCATGGAATGATGTCGATCTTCTCGCCCTGCAACTCGCCGACGACCGCCTGCACGCGCGAACCGCGCATGCCGACGCAGGCGCCGACCGGATCGATCGAGGAATCGCGGCTGATGACGGCGATCTTGGCGCGTGAGCCCGGATCACGGGCCACCGACTTGATCTCGATGATGCCGTCGTAGATTTCCGGCACTTCCATGGTGAAGAGCTTGGCCATGAACTGCGGATGGGTGCGCGACAGGAAGATCTGCGGGCCGCGCTGCTCGCGGCGCACGTCGTAGACGTAGGCGCGCACGCGATCGCCATACTTGTAGTTCTCGCGCGGGATCAGTTCGTCGCGCCGGATGATCGCCTCGCCGCGGCCGAGATCGACGATGACGTTGCCATACTCGACGCGCTTGACCGTGCCATTCAGAATCTCGCCGATGCGGTCCTTGTATTCGTCGAACTGACGGTCGCGCTCGGCCTCGCGCACCTTCTGCACGATGACCTGCTTGGCGGACTGTGCGGCGATGCGGCCGAAATCCATCGGCGGTAGCAGTTCGGCGATGAAGTCGCCGAGCTGGGCGTCCGGGTTGCGGGCGCGCGCATCCTTGATCGAGATGTGGCGGCCGTAATCGTCGACCTCCTCGACCACTTCCATCAGCCGCTGCAGTTTCATCTCGCCGGTCGTCGGGTTGATGTCGGCGCGGATGTTGGTTTCCTGGCCATAGCGCGAGCGCGCCGCCTTCTGGATGGCATCGGCCATCGCGGCGATGACGATCGATTTGTCGATCGACTTCTCGCGGGCGACGGCGTCGGCGATCTGAAGAAGTTCGAGCCTGTTAGCACTGACTGCCATGATGTTCTCCCTCGCAAATCCGGCGCGTGCCGGCAGCGTGTCTTCAATTGTCGTTGGCGATTTCGTCTTCGTCGGATTCAGGTTCCGGCTCGCCGCGATTCTTGCGCGCCGCCTTCTTGGCCTGGTTGTCCTTGCTTAGCGCCTCGCGGATCAGCTCGTCGGTCAGGATGAGCCTCGCCTCGGCGATCGCCTCGAAGGGAACGCGCACGGACGGCTCGTCGCCGTAGCCCGGCACGTCGCGGTCGATCGTCACACCGGTTTCGTCGGCCGACGCGATGCGGCCGCGGAACCGCTTGCGCTCGGCCACCATGACCGCCGTCTCCATCTTCACCAGATGGCCGATCCAGTTGACGAAATCGGTCTGGCGGACCAGCGGCCGATCGATGCCCGGCGACGACACCTCGAGGTGATAGGCCTTCTCGATTGGGTCGTCGACATCGAGCGCCGGCGACACCGCGCGGCTCACCGTCTCGCAGTCCTCGACGGTCATCGTACCGTCAGGACGCTCGGCCATGATCTGCAACGTCAGCCCGTTCTGGCCGGTCAGCCGGACGCGGACGAGACGATAGCCGACGGCGGCAATGACCGGCTCGACGATCGACGCCACGCGCGCATCGATTCCGCTTTCGCGGATGATGCGATCGTCGCCGCCCTGCGTCACTGCCATTTCTTCCGTCATCTGGTCTCCGGGTGGAGTTTCTGGCGCCAGGTAACAAAAAAGAGCGGGACCGGGTGGACCCACTCTTCGTCATACCGACCAAGAATTTGACTGCTATCTAGGCGATTCCGGGGCGTATTGCAAGGTCGCGGTCGCCGCGGCTGCGCGGCATTCACTCCTGCGTGCCGCGCATGGCAGCCCTGCGGGCGGTGCCCTGACTTACCCGCAAGCAAAAGCCTATATGACGGGCATCAACAACCAGACAGGTGAATACCATGACCCGTGGCATCTTCTCCGGAAGGCTGCTCGGCCTTCTCGATGTTTTCGGCAGCGCCGTATCGGCTGCCTCCGCGACCCGCAATCATCGCCAGCCGGATATCCGCGACCTCAAGCGTCTCGGCATCGACCCCGACCGTTTCCGCGAAATCAACCGGTTCTGAGCCAGCCCTCGGGCTGCAGGTTGAACTGCTACTTCCTGACGAATGTCAGGTAGGCCGGCGTGCGGCCCTCCCGCGTCGCCTTTGCCTCATATCGCGTCCCGGGCCAGCCCTCATAGGGCGTGCGCCAGTCTTCGGCCGAGGCCGCGCGCCACTCGAAGGCGGTATGCTTCGTCACGGCCAGAAGCGTCCAGTTGACATAGGTATCGATGTCCGACGCGAAGCGAAACAGCGCGCCGGGCGCCATGACGCGCGCGAAGCGGTCGAGGTTCGCCCGGTTCACGAACCGGCGCTTCCAATGCTTCTTCTTCGGCCAGGGGTCGGGATAAAGCAGGTCGATTCCATCGATCGCGCCGGCCGGCAGCCAGTCGAGTAACTGCGTCGCGTCATCGTCATGGACGCGGACATTGTCGAGGGGGACGGCCTTCAGCGCCAGCAGGAAACGCGCCATGCCGTTGACGAAGGGTTCCACGCCGATGAACCCAGTCGCCGGATGGCGCGCCGCCTCGTGATGCAAATGCTCGCCGCCGCCGAAGCCGATCTCCAGCCGGACACCGTCGACCGGCCGCGTGAAGAGATCGGCAAGCCTGCCCGGCGGAGGGGCGGCAAGATCCAGCTTCAGCGCCGGCAGGCTCGTGGCCAGAACCTCGGCCTGCGGCGGGCGAATCGTCTTGCCGTGCCGACGGCCGAAGAAGGCTTCGGTCGCGCGCCTGGGCCGCTCATCGGACATATCGAAGTGCTACGCCGCCAGCGTTTCCTTCAGCGCCTTGACCAGATCGGTCTTTTCCCACGAGAACGAACCGTCCCGACCGGGCTTCCGGCCGAAGTGGCCGTAGGACGAGGTGCGCGCGTAGATCGGCTTGTTCAGGTCGAGGTGGCGGCGGATGCCCGAGGGCGAGAGGTCCATGACCTCGCGCAGGGCTTCCTCCAAGTTGGCTTCGTCGACCTTGCCAGTGCCGTGCAGGTCGACATAGACCGACAGCGGCTGCGCCACACCAATGGCGTAGGACAGCTGGATCGTGCAGCGGTCGGCTAGCTTGGCCGCGACGACGTTCTTGGCAAGATAGCGCGCCGCGTAGGCTGCCGAGCGATCTACCTTGGTCGTGTCCTTGCCGGAGAAGGCGCCACCGCCATGCGGGGCCGCTCCGCCGTAGGTGTCGACGATGATCTTGCGGCCTGTCAGGCCGGCGTCCCCATCCGGGCCGCCGATGACGAACTTGCCCGTCGGATTGATGTACCAATTGCAGTCGTCGGCGATCTTGAGATCACCCAGGGCTTCGCGAATGTAGGGCTCGACGACCTTGCGCACCTTCTTGGAGTCCCAGCTTTCGTCCAGGTGCTGGGTCGACAGCACGATCTGGGTAACCTCGGCCGCCTTTCCGTTCTCATAGCGAACGGTCACCTGGCTCTTGGCGTCGGGGCCGAGCTTGCCGGCGTCGCCCTTGCCGGCGTGGCGGGCGGCGGCAAGAAGTTCGAGGATCTTGTGGCTGTAGTAGATCGGCGCCGGCATGAGATCCGGCGTCTCGGTGCAGGCGTAGCCAAACATGATTCCCTGGTCGCCAGCGCCCTCTTCGCCCTGCTTGTCGGCGGCGCTGTCGACGCCCTGGGCGATGTCGGCGGACTGTCCGTGCAAGAGCACGTCGATCTTGGCGGTCTTCCAATGGAAGCCGCTCTGCTCGTATCCGATTGCGCGAATCGCCTTGCGGGCGACCGACTTGAACTTGGCGGGATTGATGACCGGGAAATCTCCCTTGTCATGCATGATCGAGCCGTCCTTGTTCTTCTTCAGGAGCGAATCCGGCACGCGAACCTCACCGGCGATGACGACCCGGTTTGTCGTCGCCAGCGTCTCGCAGGCGACACGCACGTCCCAGGCGTTCATCCCCGATTTCTTCGCCTCGCGATAGACCAGGTCGACGATCTCATCGGAGATGCGGTCGCACACCTTGTCAGGGTGGCCTTCGGAGACGGATTCGCTGGTGAAGAGATAATTGCTGCGTGCCACGGGTGTCCCCTCTGGAAGACGGGACGGCAGTATCGCTGGTCCGGTCGGGGCCCCTGTTAGCTAAAGGCGGCCATGGCCGTCAAGCCGAAGTCGGGTGGGGCGAGCATTTCGGGTGCGCCGGGGCACGCACGATCCAAGCGATCCGCTCATGCACCGTGAGGACCGGTCAGTCGTCTTCGACGGCCAAGGCCTTGACCAGATCGATGACCTTCCGGCGAACCTTGGCGTCGGCGATTTTCACAAACGCGCGGTTGAGTTGCAGCCCTTCCGAGCTGTTCATGAAGTCGGCGACATAAAGGTTGGGCGAATCCTCCGCGAGTCCCCTGGAAGCACCGCTTTCCTGACCGGGCGCGGCATCGAAGAAAAAGGAAACCGGAACACCGAGAATCGTGGCGATCGCCTGAAGGCGACTGGCGCCGACGCGGTTGGTGCCTTTCTCATACTTCTGTATCTGCTGAAACGTTATGCCCAAACTTTCGCCAAGCTTTTCCTGGCTCATGGAAAGCATATTCCGACGCAAACGGACCCGACTGCCGACATGTATATCGATCGGATTTGGCTTCTTCTTGTTTTCTACCATCTTTTCCTCGCCGATTGAGACCGGCTTTATTACTTTTTTTTATGTGTTTGCTCGATCCATTTATGAATTTCCCCAATATTCATAATTTTCGGACCGCATCTGCAAGCGGGAACTACTATGAAAGAGGTCCCCGTTCCTTGTCAATTCGGACGATGGCGTCGGCTAAAGGTCATAGCACACGCAAGGATTGCGAAGAAGGCGAGGATGCCAAGGGCGTTAACAAATGACGACCAGGGGGCCTGCGCGCGCCGTTCGAGCGGAAGGTCGACGTCGATCACGCCGGTCGCATTCAACGCGAAGGCATCGATGATGCGTCCGTCTGCCCGGACCACCGCGGAGATTCCGTTGTTCGCGGCGCGCACCAACGGTAGGCCAAGCTCGACGGCGCGCACCTGCGCTTGACGAAAATGCTGGTACGGGCCCGGCGTATCGCCATACCACGCGTCATTGGTGACGTTGACGATGACATCCGATTCGGCGGCGGTGCCGGCAACCTCGCCTGGAAAGATGATCTCGTAGCAGATCAGCGGCAGCACGGTCAGCTTTTCGGGCAACTGCATCGCGCGCCGGCCCGCGCCGGCCGAAAAGCTCATCGGAGTCGCAACGATCTTGGTCAGGCCGATGCGGCCGAGCAGCGGTTCGAGCGGCAGATACTCGCCGAACGGCACCAGATGCGCCTTGTCGAAGGCGTTGACGATTTCGCCCCGCGTGTCGACGGCGATGATGGAATTGTAAAACCGCTCGACGCCGGGCGAGTCCCGGTTGCCTTCGGCGCGCACGGCGCCGGCCAGCAACACCTGACCATCCTCGAGCAGAGCGCCGAGGGCGGCAAGTGCGTCCGGACGTTCCGACGTCAGAAACGGCATCGCTGTTTCGGGCCACACGATGAGTTGCGGCCGACCATGTCCCGGCGACGGCGGCAGGGCGGTATAGTCGAGATATGTCTTGAAGATGCGGTCGCGGACGGCCACGTCCCATTTCTCGGCCTGGTCGATCGAGGGCTGGACGATGCGCACCGCAATGCTGCGCTCCGCGGTCGGCTCCGCGCGCAGGCGCAGGATCCCGTATCCGACATGGGCGACCACCATAAGCAGGGCAAGCGCCATGCCCGTCCTGCGATGCCGCTGCGACGCCAGCAATGCCGGCATGGCGAAGACAAAGACCGCCAGCGCGTTCATGCCGTAGAGCCCGGTCAACGATACCGACTGCATCAGCAGCGGCACGGGCATCGCGGCATAGCCGATGGCATTCCACGGGAAGCCGGTAAACATCACGGCGCGCAACCATTCGGCGATGCCGAAACCGGCGGCAAGCGCGGCGATGCGCCCGATGCCATCCGACCATGCCAGCTTGGCCAGCGCCGCGGCGAGACCGTAGAAGATCGCCAGCGCCGCCGGCAACGCCAGAACGGCAAGCGGCAAGGCCCAGGCAAAGCTGTCGGCCTCGACCAGCAGGGCATTTCCGATCCACCACAGGCCCGCGGTGAAGTAGCCGAAGCCGAACCACCAGCCGGTGGCGAAGGCCGGCCTCAGCCGGCGCAGGAAGCCGGCCGGCTGCGCGGCGACGGCGCCGTCGAGCAGCCAGACCAGGATGGGAAACGAAATCAGGCAGGCGGCGAAAAAATCAAACGGCGCCTGTGCCAGAACGGCGAGTGCGCCGGACCCGAAAGCCACGGCCGCGCGCCGCCATCCCCACAGCAATATGACCTTGCCGGCCAGGCGCTCCATCGGCACGTCCAAATCAGCGAATCGCTCCGGCTGGTGTATCAGCCGGCTGGCGCGCTGCAAACCGTCCGCGCCCGGCGCGAACGGATCGGCCCTGAACGCAGCCCGGATCAGATGTCGGCGCCGGGTTCCGCCTCTGCTTCCGCGCCGGTGCGCGTCTCGTCGCGCGCGCTGCGGCGGCGACGCTCGGCGGTGCGGGTCGGCACGATACGCACCCGCTTGACGCGGCGCGGATCGGCATCGAGCACGTGAAACTCGAAACCGGGAATCGCCTGGACCACTTCGCCCCGCGCCGGTATGCGCCCCAGCGTGTTGAAGATCATGCCGCCGATCGTATCGACATAGTCGCCGTGCTCTCCGGACGAGAAACCGCTGCCGATTCGCGCGGCGACCTCATCGATATCGGCTTTGGCGTCGACCACGAAGACGCCCTCGCCGGTCTCGGTGATCATCGGCTCCTCGTCGTCGTCGTGCTCGTCCTCGATGTCGCCGACGACCATTTCGACGATGTCCTCCAACGACACCAGGCCATCGGTTCCGCCATATTCGTCGATGACCAGGGCAATCTGCGTGCGCGAGGCCTGCATGCGAGCCATGAGGTCCGAGGCGAGCATCGACGGCGGCACGAACAGGACCGAGCGCGTGATGCCCAGTTCGCTGATCGGCCGCTTGAGGTCGACCTGCGACAGGTCGAGTTCGGTCGACGCCTTGCGCGTGCCGCGCGTCTTTTTCTGCCTCGCAGTGCGCGTGATGTGGCCGACGGCATCGCGGATGTGGATCATCCCGCGGGGATCGTCGAGCGTCTCCGAATAGATCGGCATGCGCGAATGGCCGGACGCCTCGAAAAGCTCGAGCAGTTCGCCAAGCGTCGTCGTGATGTCGACCGCCTGGATGTCGGTGCGCGGGATCATCACATCCTCGACGCGGACTTCGCGCAGGCGCAGGATGTTGTTGAGCATGGCGCGCTCGGCGGGGGAGAACGACTCCGCGTTGGAGGCACTCTCCGACAGCGCGTCGGCTAGGTCCTCGCGCAGCGAGGTGCCGTTGCGGGCGCGGAAGAACTGGACGATGCCGTCGAAGAAGGGGACGCGCGCCGGCTCCGGCCGCGTGGTCGTACTTTGCGGATCAGAGGCCTGCTCGGACGCCTTGGCGTCGCCGCCCGCACTGGCTTGGGCGGTAGAACTGGATTGGTCGTTCATCATCTTCGCTTCAATCAGGTCTCATCCGATATCGCATAGGGATCGGCGATGGCAAGTCTCGCCAGGATGCGCCGCTCGATGGCTTCCATCTCCTCGGCGTCGTCGGGCGTCTCGTGGTCATAGCCGAGCAGATGCAGGAAGCCGTGCACCAAGAGATGTGTCAGATGGTGCTCGAAGGCCTTTACGTCCAGTGCCGCCTCGGCAAGAATGGTTTCGAAGGAAAGCACAATGTCGCCGAGCATCGGTGGAAGCGCGTCGCCTTGAGCCGTCGGAAAGGCCGGAAACGACAGGACGTTGGTCGGTTTGTCCTTGCCCCGCCATTCCGCGTTCAGCGTCCTGATGTGCGCATCATCGGTGAAGACGGCGCTGAGTTCAGACGCGACATCCGACTCGACGCCGAGTTCGGCGCAAGCGGCTGCGATTGCCGACCGGCACAGCGCGGCAAGCACCGGCTCGGCCGGCCAGCCGCCAGCCTCGATCAGGATGTCGATCTCGATTCCGTTGTTCCCAGCCGCGTCCAGCGGCGCCGTCAAGTCGGTGGGCATCAGATCGCCGGTCCATTCTTGTTGGACCCGTCGCGGTCATAGGCGCGGACGATTTCGGCGACCAGCGGGTGGCGCACGACATCCATGTCGTTGAAGCGTACGGTGACGATGCCAGCGACGCCGTCGAGGATGCGCAGCGCTTCGACCAGGCCGGACTTCGTGTGCGACGGCAGGTCGACCTGGGTCGGGTCGCCGGTGACGATCATGCGCGCGTTCTCGCCGAGGCGCGTCAGGAACATCTTCATCTGCATCTGCGTGGTGTTCTGCGCTTCGTCGAGGATCACCGCCGAATGGGCGAGCGTGCGGCCGCGCATGAAGGCCAGCGGCGCGATCTCGATGACGCCAGCGGCGAGCGCGCGCTCGACCTTGTCGGCCGGCATCATGTCGTAAAGCGCGTCGTAGAGCGGACGCAGATAGGGATCGACCTTTTCCTTCATGTCGCCGGGCAGGAAGCCGAGGCGCTCGCCGGCCTCGACCGCCGGGCGCGACAGGATGATGCGCTCGACCATGCCACGCTCCAGCAGCATCGCCGCATGGGCGACCGCCAGATAGGTCTTGCCGGTGCCGGCCGGACCGATACCGAAGACGAGTTCGGAGCGATCGAGCGCCCGCATATAGGCGTCCTGGTTCGGCGTACGCGCATAGATCGTGCGCTTGCGCGTCGAGATCTGGGCCGCCGCGAGCTTGCCCTTAGTCTCGAGCGTGGGAAGCGTCAGCTGGTCGTCGGCGGCGACCGCCATGCGGATCGCGCCCTCGACGTCGGAGGCGCTGATCTCCGAGCCCTTCAGCGCACGGTCATAGAGATAGTCGATGGTGCGGCGCGCCTGTTCGGCCAGCGTGGCGCTGCCGCGGATCGACAGCTGGTTGCCCTTCGAGCGCAGGTCGACGCCGAGCTTCTGCTCGATGACGGCCAGGTTCTGGTCGAACTGGCCGTAGAGCGAACTCGCATGTTTGTTGTTGTCGAAGGTCAGGACGATATGCGCCATGTCGGAAGCCCCTGACGGGGTATTCTTCAAGTCTGCAGCGGCGTTCAATCGTCTCTCCTTGTTGGCCCCGGCGCCGTCAGTCTGGCGTGGAGTAGAGGGTATTGTAACCCGTCCTCATGATTCGCACTGTGACAATGTCGCCGATTTCGGCGGCCTTTTCATCTATAATAACCGGTTGCAGCCAGGGCGAACGACCGACGATCTGGCCGGCCTGCCGTCCCGGCTTGTCGATCAGCACGTCAACGTCGCGGCCGGTCAGGCTGGTGACGAAATCGGCCTGCTGCCGGCTGAGCAGCGCCTGCAGGCGCTGCAGACGCTCGTCCTTGACCGCTTCGGGGACATGATCGTCCATATCGGCGCCGGGCGTGCCGGGCCGGGGCGAGTATTTGAACGAATACGCGGCGGCATAGCCGACGTCGTCGATGAGCTTCATCGTGGCGTCGAAATCGGCGTCCGTTTCGCCCGGAAACCCTACGATGAAGTCGCCCGACATGGCGATATCCGGCCGCGCCGAACGAATGCGTTCGACGAGGCGCAGATAGTCGGCCGCGGTGTGGCGACGATTCATGCGCTTCAAGATGAGATCCGAACCGGATTGAACGGGGAGATGCAGGTAAGGCATCAGCGCCGGCAGATCGCGGTGCGCGGCGATCAGCGCGTCGTCCATGTCGCGCGGGTGGCTGGTCGTATAGCGCAGGCGCGCAATTCCAGGGATTTCCGCCAACCGGAAAAGCAGCGCGCCGAGCCCCCATTCGCGGCCGTCCTCGCCCACGCCATGCCAGGCGTTGACGTTCTGGCCGAGCAGCGTCAGTTCGCGCACGCCCGATGCGGCAAGGCGCTCTGCCTCGGCGACGATCCTTGAAACCGGACGCGACACTTCCGAGCCGCGCGTATAGGGCACCACGCAGAAGGTGCAGAACTTGTCGCAGCCCTCTTGGACGGTGAGGAAGGCGGTGACGCCTCGGCTGCGCGTGACGCTCGCCTTCGGGCTGGGCAGATGATCGAACTTGTCCTCGACGGCATAGTCGGTCTCGACGACCTTTTCGCCGGCGCGCGCCCGCCGAACCGCGTCCGGCAGGCGATGATAGGTCTGCGGCCCGATGACCAGATCGACCGCCGGCGCGCGGCGCAGGATCTCCGCGCCTTCGGCCTGCGCGACGCAGCCCGCGATGGCGATCATCGTTTCCTTGCCGGCCGAGGCGCGATCGGCCTTCAGCTCGCGCAATCGCCCAACCGCGGAATAGACCTTCTCGGCGGCTTTTTCGCGAATGTGGCATGTGTTGAGTAGGATCAGGTCGGCGTCCTGGACGTCCGTCGTCTCCGAATAGCCGTCCTCCGTCAGCGCGTCCGACATGCGCTGCGAATCGTAGACGTTCATCTGGCAGCCATAGGTCTTGACGAAGTAGCGCTTCGCCGCCCCGTCGAGAGGCGTCGGCGCCGCATCCTGGCCGTTCTGGAGGGTCGCGGTATCGTTCATGGCCGGGCTTTTAACGGCTTTCGGCATGAAACAACAGATGCCTTGGCGTCTTGCCCGGTCACTTCGAGCGGCGCGGTGCGGCAAGCGCGGCATTGAACTTGGCGCGGACCTCCGCTTCGACCTCGGCCGCAATCGCCTTTCGTTTGCTCGAAGCGTCGAATTCGACCGGCTTGCCGAAGTGGACCTCGACATCGACCGCGCCCTCTCGCAACAGCGCCAGGATGTGGGGCACCAGCATGCGATCGCCGATCCACGCGGCGTGCGTACGGTGCTGCCGGCCCATCGGCATGCCGTGCAGACGCGTATAGGCGATGGTCACCGGCTGGATGAACACGCGCTCGACGGCGCCGCTGGTAATCGCCTTGCTGGCGGCGCCGAACAGAGTGCTCTTGAACGGCAACAGGTGATTTCCGTCGGCGGTGCTGCCCTCGGCAAACAGCACCATCGGGTCGCCGGCGGCCAATCGGGTCGCGATCTCGGCGGTCTGTTCGCCGGATTGGCCCCGCCGTTCGCGTTCGACGAAAACGGTCCGCTGGTAGCGCGCCAGGAGACCGATCACCGGCCAGCCGGCGAGTTCGGATTTGGAAATGAAATGCACCCGCGCAATGGAACCGAGCACCATGATGTCGGTCCAAGATATGTGGTTCGACGCGATCATGAGCGGCCTTTGCTCGCTGATCTCCCCATGTACGTGGATGCGAAAGCCGACGGCGCGGGTGACGAGGCCGTGCCAGAGGGGCGGAACGAGTCGGTCGCTCCAGAGCCCCGTGCGGAGGGCGATGAACTGCAACACGAGGAGAAACGGCGTCGCAAGGGCGACCATCGAGAAGGCGAGCAGCGTGCGGATCCACCCGATCATCGCCCGAACTGCCTCTCCCCCGATTGCCCAGCCTGGGCTAGCGAAGATCGCGGCGCATGACAAGCGCGCCGGTCTTCGGTGAATCCCCATGCGCGTAATAGGCCGGACGCTTGCCGACCTCGCTGAAGCCCAGCCGGCGATAGAGCGCGAGCGCGGCGGCATTGGTCTCGTCGACCTCAAGGAAGAGTTCCGCGGCGCGCTCGGCGTGAAGTTCGCGCAGCACGGCGTCCATCAAATCGCGGCCGAGCCCGGCCCGCCGGTGCGCGCGGGCGACGGCCAATGTCAGGATCTCGCCCTCGCCGGCGACGAGCCTGGCCAGCACGAAGCCGGCAAGGCCCGATTTCGGATTGCCGATCTCGCGCGCCGCGAAACCGAATACGCTGTCCTGGTCGAGCAGCGCGACGAATTCGCCGTCCGTCCAGGGGCGGGCAAATTCCTCCCGATGAAGCTTCGACACCGCCGGAGCGTCCGCGCGCAGCAAGCGTTCGAGGATGTAGGCGCGCCGGCGCTGCGGAATGAAGGAAAGGCGCATCAGCCAGGCGTCCTTGCGAGGGCGAAACCGTCCTGCGGCCGGGCATCCGGAGCGCGCAGGTAGATCGGCTTCGGCGGCGATCCGAAGACGCTCCCCGACGCGGCCAGACGCGCATAGATCGCGATGTCGGCGGTGGCGCCGGGCGCCGCGAGGTCGTACGCGACGGCCGAGCCGGATGCTTCGGCCGCCGCCTGGATCACCGCCGCGCCGGATCCGGCGAGAACCGGAAGATCTCCGTCTGTCAGACTTGCTGCATCCTCGACATTCACAATCATCGGTCCGACTGCAAGACGCCCGTCCCGGGCATGGTCCTCGACATAGAGCTCGCCCCGCCTGGCGTCGATCGCGGCGATGATCCGCCGTCCGGGAAACGACTCGCGCGCGGCTTCGGCGATCGCCGAAAGCGTCGTAACCCCATGGGCGGGCACCTTCAGCGCGAGCGAAAGGCCACGGGCGGCGGAAACACCGACGCGGATGCCGGTAAATGATCCGGGTCCGACGGAGACCGCGATCGCGCCGATATCCGGATACCAGCAGCCGGCGCCTTCCAGAGCCTCCGCTATGATGTCCATCAGCGCCTCGGCGTGTCCCTTGCCGATGTCGACCGCGGCGCGCCCGAGCACTGTCTCATCGGCCGTATCGTAGACACAGGCCGCACAGAGCGTCGAAGCCGTATCGATTGCGAGCAGTTTCATGCCGCCAATAGCCTTGCAGGACGGGTCCCGTAGCCCGATTCTGCCACGAAGACGTGTGTTTCGGGTTAAGCCGCGCGCAAGCGCGCCTTCAGCTCCAGCCGGCGGGCATGCAGCACTGGCTCGGTGTAGCCGTTCGGCTGCTGACGCCCCTTGAAGACGAGGTCACAGGCCGCCTGGAAGGCGATCGAGTCCTCGAAGCGCGGCGCCATCGGCTGGTAGAGCGAATCGCCGTCGTTCTGCCGGTCGACGACGGAGGCCATGCGGCGCATCGTCTCCATCACCTGGCTTTCCGTACAGACGCCGTGGTGAAGCCAGTTGGCGATGTGCTGGGACGAGATGCGCAGCGTCGCGCGGTCCTCCATCAGGCCGACATCGTTGATGTCCGGCACCTTGGAGCAGCCGACGCCTTGGTCGACCCCGCGGACGACGTAGCCGAGGATGCCCTGGGCGTTGTTGTCCAGTTCGCGCTGGATCTCGTCCGGTGTCCAGTTCGGCCGCACCGCGACGGGCACCGACAGGATGTCGTCGAGCTTCGCGCGCGGGCGGTGCCTGAGTTTTGCCTGCACCTCGGCGACATTGACCTTGTGATAGTGCGTGGCGTGCAGCGTGGCCGCAGTCGGAGACGGCACCCAGGCGGTGTTTGCGCCGGCCTTCGGGTGGCCGATCTTCTGCTCGAGCATGGCGGCCATCAAATCCGGCATCGCCCACATCCCCTTGCCGATCTGGGCGCGGCCCTGCAGTCCGCAGGCAAGCCCGACGTCGACATTCCACGCCTCGTAGGCCGAAATCCACGGCGCCTGCTTCATGTCGCCCTTGCGGCTCATCGGGCCGGCCTCCATCGAGGTGTGGATCTCGTCGCCGGTGCGGTCGAGGAAGCCGGTGTTGATGAAGACGACGCGCTCCCTGGCTGCGCGGATCGCCTCCTTGAGGTTGATCGTGGTGCGGCGCTCCTCGTCCATGATGCCCATCTTGATGGTATTGGGCTGCATGCCGAGCGCCGCTTCGACGCGGGCGAAAATTTCCGAGGCGAACGCGACTTCCTCCGGGCCATGCATCTTGGGCTTGACGACATACATCGAACCGGCGCGGGAATTCGCCCGCCGACCGTCCGGTCCGACGTCGTGCAGCGCGATCAGCCCGGTCAGCATCGCGTCCATGATGCCTTCCGGCACCTCGTTGCCATCGCGGTCGAGGATCGCCGGATTGGTCATCAGGTGGCCGACATTGCGGATCAGCATCAGCGACCGGCCGGGCAGCATGAAGGTGCGCCCGTCCTTGCCGGAATAGGTGCGGTCGGCATTGAGTGTGCGGGTGAAGGACTTGCCGCCCTTGACCATTTCCTCCGACAGATCGCCCTTCATCAGGCCGAGCCAGTTGCGGTAGACGACGACCTTGTCCTCGGCGTCGACGGCCGCGACCGAATCCTCGCAGTCCATGATGGTGGTCAGCGCCGATTCCAGCACCAGATCTGCGAAGCCAGCCCGGTCAGTCGAGCCGATCGGGTTCGCGCGGTCGATGACGATCTCGACGTGAAGACCGTTGGTGCGCAGCAGCACGGCGGAGGGCGCGCCCGGATCGCCACGATAGCCGGCGAACTGCTCGGGATTGGCGAGGAACTGGCGCTGCTCGCCCACCGTCACCACCAGATCGCCTTCGGCGACGGCGAGTGTGTCGACCTCGGACCACGATCCGCTCGACAGCGGCGCGCTCTCGTCGAGGAAGGCGCGGCCCCAGGCGACGACCTTGTCGCCGCGCTTCGGATTGTAGCCCTTGCCCTTCTCCGCGCCGTCCGTCTCGGCAATCGCGTCGGTGCCGTAGAGCGCATCGTAGAGCGAGCCCCAGCGCGCATTGGCCGCGTTCAGCGCATAGCGCGCATTCATCACCGGCACGACCAATTGCGGGCCGGCGACGGTGGAAATCTCGGGATCGACATTGGCGGTCGAGACCGAAAAGTCCGGTCCTTCCGGCAGGAGATAGCCGATGTCGCGCAGGAATTCGGTGTAGACGGCCAGATCGGCCGGCGCGCCGTTTTCGCGGTGCCAGGCGTCGATCTTCTCCTGCAAGGCGTCGCGCTTGGCCAGAAGCGCACGGTTCTTCGGGGCAAGATCGTGCACGAGGGCGGAAAACTCCGCCCAGAAGCGCTGCGGATCGACATCGGTGCCCGAAATCGCCTCGTTGGCGACGAACTGGTAGAGTTCGCGCGCGATCTGCAAGCCATCGATGTCGATCCGGTCGGTCATGTAAATTCCTCTTCGTCCGAACGCCCCACGTTGTTCGGTTTACCGTTCATCACAATCGACACGCGGCCGTCAATTGGTTGAAAGTGCAATTGTCTCGCCGGCCCCCTTTTCTCGCGATGCCGAATTTACGGCGGATGCGTATCGACGGGGTGTCTTCGACGCCGACGGTCCGGCTTCAGCCGGCAACGGGATTGCACGGACGGGCCGAGCGCGGATTGCTGTGCGGAAACGGCGCCGTCGGCATCGCGCAATCCAGAAATCCGCAGAGCTCGGGCCAGCCCTGGCCGATCGTGACATCGATGATCAGGAGATCATCCCGTCCGGCGAAATGCGCCCTGACAGCTTCATTGTGACGATTGTAGACGTCCAGATAGACGTCTTCGTGTCCGATCGGAGACCCGTGGCCGTAGATCCACTCCCGCATAGGCGTATGCTTCGTGCCAAAGTGTGTCACGGCACTGCTGATCCACATAAGGGGATCACGGATCGTCAGGACAAACCTGCTTCCGGGAAATGCCGCATCCATTTCGCGGAAAAGGATCGGCCACGGATTGTCGCGAAAGGCGTCGAACTCGCTGGCAAGCTTGAGCGCCATGGGAAGCGCGTTTTCGGAGATGTTCGGGTCCCTGACGCCATTTGGACCGGTCACGGAATAGCCGAGCATCGTGAGGGCATCGCGAAGCGACGACGTTCCGGTCTTGTGAAATCCGATGCCGAAAACCTTGGGTCTCATGCCAGTGACGGGCGTCTCTCTCCTCGCTGCGCTCTCGCGCGGATGATCATTCCTGTACCGCACCCTTGGAGTCCGCGCGAGCGCAAACGCGATCCATATCGCACCGGCGCCGAAGGCCTTCCGTTGTGCAGCCTGCTATCCCGCGATCCGCGGCCGTCCCGCAGCCGTGGCAATCACGGTTGCCTCGATGAACGTCCGGCTGCCTTCGACGGTCGCGGCGCGGATGTCCGTCGCGATGTCGATATCGGCGGCGTCGGTGCCGGCCTCGGTCGCCCGCGCGGCGACGATTTCGCGGATCGTTGACTCCGCCGCGCGCATGGCGTCGCTTTCGGATGGAAAATCGCGCACCGTATCTCCCGCCGACACGCGAAACAGGCCTTCCTTCGGCTGGCTCACCCGCGCCTCGACCGAGACGCGGACCTGTCCCACCACGGCGCCCAGCGCATTGGCGACGTCGGTATCGGTCGGCACGATGCATTCATTTCCGACCAGCGCGGCGAGGCCCGTATAATGCAGCGGCGCCGACGCGCCGAGACCGATCACCGGCCGGTCGAGCGCGACGGAGAGGCGCGCAATGCCGTGGTTGGCGTCGACCGCGCGCTGGACCAGTGCGTGCGCGACCGTCGCCGCGCCATCCAGTCCGTCCTCGGCGAAAGCGGTTTCGAGGATGACCTCGGCCGAACGCCGTGTCAGCGCCTCGAGAACCCGTTCCGAAATCTCCTCGGCCGATCGGGCGACGTTCTGGCCGCGTCCGTCTCGGCGGCGCGCGAAAAGCTCAGCCCCCAGCCGGGCGCTCTCCGCGTCCCAGGTTGCCTGCCGCCCCAATACGTGCGCCGCGTCCGACGGCGTAAATCCCCCGACATGCACCAGGCCGCGCGCAACGAGGCGGTTCAGCGTGGCGGCCTGCGAGGTCGATGACAGCAAACGGTCGAGCGGCTGGGGAACGGCGGTGATCGTTTCGAACAGCCGCGCTTCCGGTGGCGTCAGGCCCGCCGCGAGGCGCTCCGGGACGCCGGTGCGCAGCGCAAAGCGCCCGTCCATGCGGCCGGCATTCGGCGCGCGCAACTGGCGCTCGAGATGTTCTCGAACCGCCGCGCCGTGCTGCATGCCGAGCAGGGCGAGCGGCACCAGGCGGCGAGGCCCGAGCAGGATCGCGGGGTTCAGGCCGCCGTCTTCCAGCGCCACCTCCGAATCGCCGCCGAGGCCGTAGGTGCGCATGGCGACGGCCTCCACCATGGTGCGGAAGCCGCCGACGGTCGCGCCCTCCGGATCGAGGCGCGGCCGGCCGCCGT
>JAUYMV010000698.1 GCA_030698645.1 Mesorhizobium sp. | reverse complement strand
TGCTGCCGGAGACGGTGGAATATCCCGACCATCCGTGGTTCATCGGCGTGCAATATCACCCCGAGCTGAAATCCCGCCCCTTCGAGCCGCATCCGCTGTTCGCCAGCTTCATTGGCGCGGCGGTGGACCAGAGCCGCCTGGTATAGCGCCGCGCGTGCGGGATGAGCGCTCGGCGCCTTGATTCATCTGCGTACCGGCCTCCGGATCGCCACGTCAGATATCGATAAGCTCGATTTTCAACCGCTTGCCGACCGATCTTGCCGCCTTTTCAAGCGTGTCGAGCGATACTCCGATGTTGGCGGGATCGAGTATCCGTTCGATCTGAGTCCGGCTCGTTCCCAGTCGGGCCGCCATTGCGCTCTTGCTGAGGGATTGCTCCTTGCGGGCGGTGTCGATGCCCCATGAAATCACGCGCTTCAATGCCTCGCCATATACTTCGTCTCGCTCGCCAAGCTCGACAAGAAGGTCCTCCAATGTGCCGCCTACCGACGATGCATCGGCGATGCGGTTCTCGGCTTCCTGTTTCCTGTTTGCCTTAGCCACGCTCGATGTCCTTTCCCTGTCTGTTCCTGTGGTCCCGCAGTCGATGCAAAGCCAGTTTGATCGCGTCGGCTTGCCCGCTCTTGCCTTCTTGAGCGTGCAGCAGGAGCATGGTCCCGCCGTCAATGGCGAAATAGGTTCGCACCTCGACCTTGCCGCCGCGAATGGTCGAGCGGATCTCACGCAAATCGCTTCCGAGCGCTCTGCAGACCGGCATGCCGACTGGCCATCCAAATTCGACCGTCGCGATATCCTTGCCCACGATCTTTCGATCAGCGGAGGACATCGCGATGAGCCAGTCGCGAACCGGCTGTCTCCCCGACGCGTTTGCATAAAACGCCGCCACGATGCGCTTCATCGGACTAATGTACCGTATAAGGTTCGCCATATCAATGGCGACTGCCGCTTTCGGCTTCATGAAAACCAAACCGCCGCAGTGCGGCGGCTCCTAGCCGGAACGCGTCGCCGACGATCGTCCCCGCGATGCGGCGCACCGCGCCTTGAATCGCCGCCCCGTTCCGGGCTAAGCCCCCGCCATGAGCACACGCGCCATCGATCACCTCGTCCTTCCGACCGCCGACCTCGACGTCGCCCGCGCCCGCCTGACGGCGCTGGGGTTCACCGTCGCGCCGACCGGCGTGCATCCGTTCGGCACGCAGAACGCCTGCGTCTATCTGTCGGACGGCACCTTTCTGGAGCCACTGGCGATCGGCGACGCGCAAGCCGCCGAAAAGGCGGCGGCCGCGGGCAACGTGTTCGTGGCGCGCGACCGGGAGTATCGCGATTCCGATGGCGAGGAAGGATTCTCGGCGCTGGTATTCGCAAGCGAGGATGCGCGGGCCGACCACGAGGAATTCGTCGCGGAGGGCATCTCGGCCGGCGACATGCTGACATTCTCGCGCCCGGTCGCCGACGCCGAAGGCCACACGGACACGGCGACCTTCAAGCTCGCCTTTGCCGCCGATCCGCTGGCGCCCGACCTCTTCTTCTTCACCTGCCAGCGCAAGCACGTGCCGAAGATCGACCGTTCGGCTCTCCAGCTTCACGACAACGGCGCGTCGGCAATCGCGTCGGTTGTGCTGTCGGCCGCCAATCCCGCCGAGCATACCTCGCTGGTGAACTTCGTTTGCGGCGGGGTGGCGGCTCCGGTCGGCGACACGGGGCTCGGCGTCCAGACGCCGAACGCCGAGGTGCTGGTGCTCGGTTCGAGCGAACTGGATGCCGTGTTCGGCGTGCGCGCGCCGACCGACGGGCTGCGGCTGCGCGCCATCGTCTTCCGCGTGCCGGACATCGATGCGACAGAGGCCCTCTTGCGGAGCGACGGCATCGTCTGTCGGCGTCACGGCGCGCGCCTCGTGGTCCCGCCAGCGCCCGGCCAGGGCGCCATTTTCGCCTTCGAGGAATGAGCATGACCAAGCCCAACAGCACCGTGCGCGCCGGGGCGGCGATCTTCTCCAACCACGCGCCGCTGACGCTGATCGCCGGGCCCTGCCAGCTCGAATCGCGCGGCCATGCGTTCGACATGGCGGGCGCGCTGAAGGAACTCGCCGGCGAGCTTGGGCTCGGCTTCGTCTACAAGACCAGCTACGACAAGGCCAATCGCACCTCGATGTCGGGACGCCGTGGCGCGGGGCTGGACGCCGCGCTGCCGGTGTTCGCCGACCTGAAGCGGGAGTTGAGCCTGCCGGTCCTGACCGACATTCACACCGAGGAGCAGGCGCGCATCGTCGGCGAGGTCGTCGACATCCTGCAGATCCCGGCCTTTCTCTGCCGCCAGACGGATCTGCTGGTCGCCGCCGCCGGCACCGGCAAGATCGTCAACGTCAAGAAGGGTCAGTTCCTGGCGCCCTGGGACATGAAGAACGTCGTTGCCAAGATCACCGACTCGGGCAATCCGAACGTGCTGGTCACCGAGCGCGGCGTGTCGTTCGGCTACAACACGCTCGTCTCCGACATGCGCGCGCTGCCCATCATGGCGGAGATCGGCGCGCCCGTGATCTTCGATGCGACCCATTCGGTGCAGCAGCCGGGCGGGCAGGGCGGTTCGACCGGCGGCGAACGCCGCTTCGTGGAAACGCTGGCGCGCGCGGCGGTCGCGGTCGGCATCGCCGGCGTCTTCATCGAGACGCACCAGGACCCCGACAACGCGCCCTCGGACGGCCCCAACATGGTGAAGCTCAGCGACATGCGCCGCCTGCTGGAAACGTTGATGGCTTTCGACCGGGTGGCAAAGGGCTCGGCTTGAGCGGAGGGGGCGCCGGCATGATTCCGCAAGCGGTCACCAATCGTCCTGGTCACGCAATATTTCGTCGCGCAATGTAAGGTTACATTTCGGTCCGCAACCGCGCGGAGCCTGGCTCATTGTCATCATGACCAACCAATGGAGATGATGATGAACACCCAGACCGGACACACCAACGCAATCGCCGCCTCGCGCGTCATCGGCACCGACGTGTTCAGCACGTCCGGGGAAAAGATCGGCACGATCGAGGACATCATGCTCGAGAAGAGCGCGAACGGCATCATGTTCGCCGTCATCGGCTTCGGCGGCTTTCTCGGCATCGGTGAGAAATACCATGCCGTGCCATGGTCGGCTCTCGACTACGAGAAGAGCCGCGGCGGCTATATCGTGCCGTTCTCGAAAGAGCAGTTGCAGGCGGCTCCGGTCTACTCGATCAACGAGCTGACCGGCGATCACGGCAAGGCCGCGCGCGATGCCTCCTATGCCTACTACAAGGTCGATCCCTACTGGTACTGACGGCTGGGCCGGCGAAGCCGCCCCGTCGATCCAAAACGGCCCTGTTCGCTCGAGCGGGGCCGATTTCTTTTGCCCGCGGGATTTTCTCACGCGTCCGCTTTCGCTATGAACGCGGGAGCTCCCTGCCGCAGAGGAATTTCCATGACCGCCATCATCGACATCATCGCCCGCGAGATTCTCGACAGCCGCGGCAATCCGACCGTGGAGGTGGATGTCACGCTGGAGGACGGCGCCTTCGGCCGCGCCG
>JAUYMV010000693.1 GCA_030698645.1 Mesorhizobium sp. | reverse complement strand
TCGGCGTATCGAAGACCATCTCCGCCGTGATCTTCGACCATGGCACATGGATTCGTCCGGCCGAATCCTTTTCGATCAGGCCGGCATTCAGCAGGACCGTGACATCGGAATGCACGCCGCGATAGTCGCGTCCGAGCGCCTTGGACAAAGCACGGATCGACGAGCGTCCTGTCCCGCGCAGCGTGCGCAGCAGTTCCCAGCGATTCGACGTCAGAAGGCTGAACAACGCTTCCACGCTGTGCAGCGAATAAGTCGCCGGCTGCGGCGCAAGGTCGCCGGCTTCAATTCTTCGGGCTGCACTCAAGGCGCGCTCGAAGAACGAGTCGGTATCTTCAACCAGGATGCGTATTTCGTCCATGCGCCAGCTCCCTTTCCATGTCTCTCCGGAAGTCTGAAATCAGGCGTGGGAGAGTTGTGAAAAAATAGGGCAGTTCAACGTCGCGGTAGTGCCTGTGGTCGCCCTTGCCGGCCTCATTGTCATAGCCGATGATTCGCTCTCCGGGGCGGCCGTAGAACAGCGAATACTTCAACCCATGCGGCCGCTCAGCAGTCGGACTCGGCAGGCGCCATATCCGTATTTCGGAGATAGCGCCGTTCGGCAGCTCCCGCTTCTCGTTCAGGATCAGCGTGGCTTTCGCCATCCTATGCTATCCGAGGCATATGTCAATTTTAGCATCACCCAACCCGTCGCCGCCACAGCACGAACGGAACGCTGACCAGATACATGGTGATGCCGTAGACGCCGGAGGGCAGGCTGAAGGGCGGCAGCGCGGCGGCCTGCTCGACGATCAGCGAGCCGACGGTGATGCCGAGCGTGGCGTTCTGGATGCCCGTCTCGATCGAGATCGCGGTCGATTCGGCCGGCGTTAGCGAGAAGGCGCGGCCGAGACCGAGGCCGATCGCCAGCAACACGACGTTGAGCAGGATCAGGCTCGGCGCCAGGATCGTCAGGTTGGCGACGAAGAGCGCCCAGTTGGCGGCCAGCGCGCCGACGACCACGACGACGAACAGAACCACGGCGAGCTTCGACAGCCATCGCTCGATGGCGAGCGCGAAGCCTTCGGCGTAGCGCCGGACGAGAATGCCGATCAGCACGGGTAGCGCGGTGATCAGGAACATCGACAGTCCGAGCGCGGTGACGTCGATGGCCGGCGCGTCGAGGCCCATGAAGTGGCGCGCGAAGAAGGCGACGAACAGCGGCATGGTGAACACCGCCACCAGGCTGATGATGCCGGTGAGCGAGATCGACAGGGCGAGATCGCCGCGCGCCAGCTTGGTCAGGATGTTGGACGTCACGCCGCCCGGGCAGAACGACAGGATCATCAGGCCGACGGCGAGTTCCGCCGGCAGCCGGAACGCCACGGCGATGGCATAGGCGACGATCGGGATGGTGACGAGCTGCGAAAAGGCGCCGATGGCGAAGGCCTTAGGCTGGCGCGCCACGCGCGCGAAATCCGCGGCCGTCAGGCCGAGGCCGAGCGAGAGCATGATGACGGCGAGCGCCAGCGGCAGGAATATCGTGATCAGGCTGTCCATGGGGTCCCCTCCCGTTGCAGTTCGCGGACCATAGGACGGCTTTGCCGGAAATGACAAATGGCTGGGGGCACGCGGCCCCTTGGGGCGGCGTCACGGCCCGTCCGGACGCAAAAGGGCGGCGCGTTTGCGAAACGCGCCGCCCTTGTCGCGACAGGAGGTGGGCCTCCCGTCCGGTCGGGCGCAGTCCCCGACGCCCGACTTTTCCGTTTGAACTACATCACGACGACCTTGGTGCCGACCGTGACCTTTTCGTAGAGTTCGACCACGTCCTCGTTGCGCATGCGGATGCAGCCGGACGAGACCGCGCCGCCGATGGTCCAGGGCTGGTTGGTGCCGTGGATGCGGTAGAGCGTGGAGCCGAGATACATGGCGCGGGCGCCGAGCGGGTTTTCCGGACCGCCGGCCATGTGCACGGGCAGGATGCGGCCCTTGGCGCGCTCGCGCACGATCATCTCGGCTGGCGGACGCCAGTCCGGCCATTCGCGCTTCTGCGTGATCTTGTGGGTGCCGGCCCATTCGAAGCCGGGCTTGCCGGTGCCGACGCCATAGCGGCGCGCCTGGCCGCCCGGCTGCACCAGATAGAGGAAGTTCTGCGTCGTATCGATGATGATCGTGCCGGGCTTGTGCGGGCCGTCATAGGCGACGTCCTGCGGCAGGTACATCGGATTGAACTTGAACTGCTGCTCGCGCGGCTTCGGCGGAACGGCATAGGCCGCCGTCTGGTAATCGTCGCGCAGGATCTGCCGGTTGTTGCCCTGCTGCCGGCGCAGTGGCGGCAGCGCGGCCGGCGCCGCGACCGTCCGCCGCAGTCCGGGCACCGCGACGGCGCGGCCGTCAGGCGCGCGCTTCAGCTGCATCACCCAGGGCGCCGAGAGGTCGGGGCTGACCACCAGCGG
>JAUYMV010000681.1 GCA_030698645.1 Mesorhizobium sp. | reverse complement strand
CGAGTTGGCGGTTTTCAGAGCCGTATCGGCGAGGCCTTTGCGCGCGCCGTGCGTCGAGTTGAAGTACTCGAGAACGGTGAGACCTTCCTTGAAGTTCGAGATGATCGGCGTCTCGATGATCTCGCCCGAAGGCTTGGCCATCAGGCCGCGCATGCCGGCAAGCTGGCGCATCTGGGTCGGAGACCCGCGGGCGCCGGAATGCGACATCATGTAGATCGAGTTCATCGGCTTTTGGCGACCGGTCGCCGGATCGAACTCGATCGCCTTGATGCGGCTCATCATCTTTTCGGCGACGCGTTCCGAGCACTTCGCCCAGGCGTCGACGACCTTGTTGTACTTCTCGCCCTGGGTGATCAGGCCGTCATTGTACTGCTGCTCGTATTCCTTGGCGAGCGAGTCGGTCTGCGCGATCATCTCCGGCTTGTCCTCGGGGATCAGCATGTCGTCCTTGCCGAACGAGATGCCGGCGCGGCAAGCATGGCCGAAGCCGAGCGACATGATCCGGTCGCAGAAAATGACCGTCTCCTTCTGGCCGCAGTGGCGATAGACCAGATCGATCATCTTGGAGATGTTCTTCTTGGTCATTTCCTGGTTGCAGATGTCGAACGGCACGTTGTGGTTCTTCGGCAGCAGCTCGCCGATGATCATGCGGCCGGGCGTCGTCTCGTGGATCTTGGAGACCGGCTTGCCTTCGGCGTCGACCGTCTTGAAGCGGCCCTTGATCTTGGTGTGCAGCGTCACCGCCTTCGACTCGAGCGCATGATGCAGTTCGCCCATGTCGGCGAACGCCATCCCCTCGCCCGGCTCGTTCTGGTTGACGATCGAGAGATAGTAGAGACCGAGCACCATGTCCTGCGACGGCACGATGATCGGCGCGCCGTTGGCCGGATGCAGGATGTTGTTGGTCGACATCATCAGCACGCGGGCTTCGAGCTGGGCTTCCAGCGACAGCGGCACGTGGACCGCCATCTGGTCGCCGTCGAAATCCGCGTTGAAGGCGGTGCAGACCAGCGGATGCAGCTGGATCGCCTTGCCTTCGATCAGGATCGGCTCGAACGCCTGGATGCCGAGGCGATGCAGCGTCGGCGCGCGGTTCAAGAGCACCGGATGCTCGCGGATGACCTCGTCCAGGATGTCCCAGACTTCCGGCCGCTCCTTCTCGACGAGCTTCTTGGCCTGCTTGACGGTCGAGGAATAACCCTTGGCGTCGAGGCGGGCGTAGATGAACGGCTTGAACAGCTCGAGCGCCATCTTCTTCGGCAGGCCGCACTGGTGCAGCTTGAGTTCAGGACCGGTCACGATGACCGAGCGGCCCGAATAGTCGACGCGCTTGCCGAGCAGGTTCTGCCGGAAGCGGCCCTGCTTGCCCTTCAGCATGTCGGAGAGCGACTTCAGCGGACGCTTGTTGGCGCCCGTGATGACGCGGCCGCGGCGGCCGTTGTCAAACAGTGCGTCGACGGCCTCCTGCAGCATGCGCTTCTCGTTGCGGATGATGATGCCGGGCGCGCGCAGTTCGATCAGCCGCTTCAGGCGGTTGTTGCGGTTGATCACGCGGCGGTAAAGATCGTTCAGATCCGACGTCGCGAAGCGGCCGCCATCGAGCGGCACCAGCGGACGCAGGTCCGGCGGGATGACCGGGATGATCTTCATGATCATCCACTCGGGCCGGTTGCCCGACTCGATGAAGTTTTCCACCACCTTGAGGCGCTTCAGCAGCTTCTTCTGCTTCAGCTCCGACGTCGTCGTGCCGAGTTCCTCGCGCAGGTCGACGGCGATCTTCTCGAGTTCCATCGAGGAGAGCAGCTCATGGATGGCCTCCGCGCCGATCATGGCGGTGAAGGAATCCTCGCCATACTCGTCGACGGCCGTGACATAGTCCTCTTCCGACAGGAGCTGGTGCTCCTTGAGAGCGGTCAAGCCCGGCTCGGTGACGATGTAGTTCTCGAAGTAGAGGACGCGTTCGATGTCCTTCAGCGTCATGTCGAGCAGCGTGCCGATGCGCGACGGCAGCGACTTCAGGAACCAGATGTGGGCGACGGGCGCGGCCAGCTCGATATGGCCCATGCGCTCGCGCCGGACGCGCGATAGCGTGACCTCGACGCCGCACTTCTCGCAGATGATGCCCTTGTACTTCATGCGCTTGTACTTGCCGCACAGGCACTCGTAGTCCTTGATGGGGCCGAAAATGCGCGCGCAGAACAGGCCGTCGCGTTCCGGCTTGAACGTACGATAGTTGATGGTCTCCGGCTTCTTGATCTCGCCGAACGACCAC
>JAUYMV010000677.1 GCA_030698645.1 Mesorhizobium sp. | reverse complement strand
ATATTCTGCCGGAGAGCGTGATCGGACCGGTGGTGAATTATGCAAGGCAACGACAGACGGTGGAGACCTTTGCCGAGGACATGAGGAGCCCTGGATTCAAAGAACTGCCCAAAACGCGGCAGTTGGAAATGTACCGCGACTATCTCGGAATGTGGGCCGTTTGGCGAGACCTGGCGGCCAAAGCCGAGAAGGCGCTGGAGACCGGAAGGATTCAGTAGCTCGGGCGCGGGCCCGTCGGGCCGGAAATCGGCGGCAAGGGCGGCAACGGACGGGGTTTGGACGAACTCATCTCTTCACCTCTCGCGCTAGACATAGTGTAACAGGATAGCAAAACCAAGGGCGCATTATGGCACTCCTCGAAATCCAAAACCTGACGGTCGAATTCGCCACGGCGCAGGGGCCCTTCCGCGCGGTCGATGGCGTGTCGCTTTCGGTCGACCAGCGGGAAGTCCTGGCCATCGTCGGCGAGTCGGGCTCCGGCAAGTCGGTCTCGATGCTGGCCGTCATGGGGCTTTTGCCGTGGACGGCGAAGGTCACCGCGGACCGCATGGATTTCGCCGGCACCGACCTCCTGAAACTGACGCCCGCCGAGCGCCGGCGCATCGTCGGCAAGGACATGGCGATGATCTTCCAGGAGCCTATGGCGAGCCTCAATCCGTCCTTCACGGTCGGTTTCCAGATCGAGGAGGTGCTGCAGATCCACATGAACATGAACCGCGCGGAGCGGCGCGCGCGCGCGATCGAACTCCTGACGCTGGTCGGCATCGCCGACCCTGCCGAGCGCCTCGGCTCCTATCCGCACCAGATGTCGGGCGGCCAATGCCAGCGCGTCATGATCGCCATGGCGATTGCCTGCAACCCGAAGCTGCTGATCGCCGACGAGCCGACCACGGCGCTCGACGTCACCATCCAGAAGCAGATTCTCGACCTGCTGGTCGGGCTGCAAGCGAAGTATGGCATGGGGCTGATCATGATCACCCACAACATGGGCGTCGTCGCCGAAACCGCCGACCGCGTCATCGTCCAGTACAAGGGGCGCAAGATGGAGGAGGCCGACGTCCTCTCGCTGTTCGAGAGCCCGAAGAGCAACTACACCAAGGCGCTGCTGTCGGCGCTCCCCGACAACGCGACGGGCGACCGCCTGCCGACGATCGCCGACTATGTCATCGCGGAGGAAGCGGCGACGATCGGGGTGATGACGCCGCCGATGGAGGGCCCGCTGTGAGCAAGGTCGTCCTCGAAGCGAAAAATATCGTGCGCGACTACCGCATGTCGGGCGGCCTGTTCGGCAAGGCGCGCGTCGTCCACGCGGTCAAGGGCGTCAGCTTCTCCGTCGAGAAGGGCAAGACGCTCGCCATCGTCGGCGAGAGCGGCTGCGGGAAATCGACGCTGGCCCGCATCATCACGATGATCGACGCGCCAACCGCCGGCGAACTCTTCATCGACGGCGCCAAGGTCGACCTTCTGCGCGACGGCATGACGCCGGAGATGCGCCGCCGCGTGCAGATCGTCTTCC
>JAUYMV010000671.1 GCA_030698645.1 Mesorhizobium sp. | reverse complement strand
CGAGTTTGTCTTCCTGTCCTGCTACTGGCCTGATTTCAGCATGACGCACATGGCCGAATCGATCGCCGCGTTCGCCGCGCGCGATCGCCGTTTCGGCGGCGTGGCGGAACATGGTGTCGCGTCATGAGCGGCCTGCGGCATTTGCGCCTCGTGCACTTCGTGCCGCGATGAGCAATCTTCAGCTCCGGACCGTTTCGGGCGTAGTCCTGGCGGCCCTCGTGCTGTCGCTGACCTGGTATGGCGGCTGGCCGTTCCGGGCGCTCGCCGTGCTGATCGGCGCGCTGGTCTTCCACGAATGGTCGACGCTGTCGGGCATGCGCGGCGACCGGCGCTGGTTCATCGGCTGCTGGGCGCTGCTCGGCATCGTGCTTGCCGCCCTGATGCTTGGCGCATCCGCCGCGACCGTGCTGATTCTGGCCGTCGGCGCCACGGTGATGGCGGCGGTTGCCGGCCGTCAGATGGGGCAGGGGGGCGAGGGCGCGGTCGGCCTTGCCTACGCGGCCTTTCCGGCAATCGCGCTGGCATTCCTGCGCGACCATGACGCCGCCGGCTTTGTCGCGGTGATCTATCTCTTTGCCGTCGTCTGGGCGACCGACATCCTTGCCTACTTCACCGGGCGCGCCATCGGCGGCCCGAAGCTCGCGCCGTCGATCTCGCCCGGCAAGACGTGGAGCGGCGCGGTCGGCGGGACGGCCGCCGCTGTCCTAGCCGGTTTCGCGGTGGCGCTCGCCGCGGGACATTCGGCTCCGCTGCTCATGGCAGCCCTCGCGCTCCCCCTGTCGGCCGTTTCCCAGATCGGCGATCTGTTCGAATCGGCCTTCAAGCGCCGGCACGGCGCCAAGGATTCCGGCAGCATCATTCCCGGCCATGGCGGCGTCATGGACCGGGTCGACGGGCTTGTCGCCGCCGCCATTGCCCTGTATCTCGCGGGCAGTCTCATGGCCGGGCCCGACTTTCCGGCGCGCGGTCTCTTTCCGCTTTGAGCACGGCGGTTCCGCCACGGAATCGCCGGGTTTGAAAACGCACAGTCTCGGCGCATCTGCCGTGCATGTCTCAAGGGATACCCGTTGGGCGACATTCTCAATTCGATCGTCGGATTCGACGGGCTGATTCTCGGCACGCTGGTGCCGTTTTTGTTTGTGCTGACCATAGTGGTTTTCGTTCACGAGATGGGCCACTACCTCGTCGGGCGCTGGTGCGGCATCGGGGTCAAGGCCTTCTCGATCGGCTTCGGGCCGGAGCTCTTCGGCTTCGACGACCGCCACGGCACGCGCTGGAAGCTGTCGGCCATCCCGCTCGGCGGCTACGTCAAGTTCGTCGGCGACATGAGCGCCACGAGCGCCGCCCCGGACGCCGAGGATCTCGAGGCGCTGACCGACGCCGAGCGCAAGGTCGCCTTCCACACCCAGCCGGTATGGAAGCGCGCGCTGACGGTCGTCGCCGGCCCGCTGTTCAACTTCCTGCTGACCATCGTCGTCTTCGCGGTGCTTTTCGCCAGCTACGGCCGCCCCGTGTCCGAGCCGATGGTGGCCGAACTGGTGCCGGGCAGCGCGGCGGAAGCCGCCGGCTTCAAGCCCGGCGACCGATTCGTCATGGTCGACGGCAACCGCGTCGAAACCTTCGGCGACGTGCAGCGCTACGTTTCGGGCCGCACCGACGATTCGCTCACCTTCGTCATGCTGCGCGACGGCAAGGAGATCGAGCTGACCGCGACGCCGACGCTCGTCGAGCAGACCGATGCGCTCGGCAACAAGGTCAAGGTCGGCGTCATCGGCGTCATCAACAACGAGCAATACGGCCAGCCGCGCATCATCCAATACGGGCCGATCGAGGCGATCGGCGAGGCGGTCAGCGAGACCGGCTCGATCATCAGCCGCACCGGTCAGTTCCTGAAACGCTTCGCCTTCGGACGCGAGGACAAATGCCAGCTCGGCGGCCCCGTGAAGATCGCAAAGATGTCCGGTCAGGCCGCCCAGCTTGGCTTTCTGTGGCTGGTGCAGCTGGTGGCGCTGCTGTCGGTCGGTATCGGGTTCCTGAACCTTCTGCCGATTCCTCCGCTCGACGGCGGCCACCTCGTCTTCTACGCCATCGAGGCCGTCATTCGCCGGCCGGTCCCGGAACGCGTCATGGACGCGGTCTACCGGACCGGCATGTTGATGGTGCTGTTATTCATGGCGTTTGTCGTCTGGAACGATGTGTTCGGATGTTAAGAAACGTGAAGCGAATCGGCGAAATTGAGGCGCCGTTTACCATGCCGGGGGATAGGCGTGACGCGAAAGCCACGCCGCTAGCCCTTAGTAAATACAAATTAACCAGAAGCCTTGCGTGTAGGGAAAATCCGGGTAATACGGTAATCGGTATGACCGAGAAGTCCGGTATCTCGCCGTGGGGACTACGAGAGCAAGGTAATAAAGCCCGATGAAGGCAATCAGAAAATTGATGGGTGCGGCGTCAGCCGTCGCCCTCTCAGCCGGGCTGGTCATGTCCGGTTCGATGGCCGTGCAGCTTGCCACGGTCGGCGTGGCAGGCGCCGCGGTTGTCAGCAGCATCACGGTTCGCGGCAACCAGCGTGTCGATGCGGAGACGATCCGCAGCAATGTGGGCATTCGTCCGGGTCAAAATTTCTCCGGCGCCGATATCGACGAGGCCGTCAAGCGCCTGTTCGCGATGGGCCTGTTCTCCGACGTTCGGGTCAACCAGTCGGGTTCCACCCTGGTCGTCGAGGTCGAGGAATACTCGGTCGTCAACCAGGTGCTCTTCCAGGGCAACAAGAAATTGAAGGACGCCGATCTCGGGCGCGCCGTCCAGCTCCAGCCGCGCGGCGCGTTCAGCCCGGCGCAGATGGAAGCCGACGCCGAGGCGATCCGCGCCTCGTACAGCCGCATCGGGCGTGACGACGCGACGGTCACCACCCAGGTCATGGATCTCGGCGAAAACCGGGTGAATGTCGTCTTCATCATCAATGAGGGCGGCCGCACCAAGATCGCCTCCATCAACTTTGTCGGCAACAACGCCTTCGGCGACCGCCGCCTGTCGGATGTGATCGCCACCAAGCGGTCGTCCATTCTGTCGTTCCTGTTCCGCGACGACGTCTATGATCAGGACCGCCTGCGCGCCGACGAAGAGACGCTGCGCCGTTTCTACTACGATCGCGGCTATGCGGATTTCCGCGTCATTTCCTCGTCCGCCGACCTCGACGAGGCGCAGAATCAGTACACGATCAGCTTCACCGTCGAGGAGGGCGAGCGCTATACGTTCGGCGACGTGACGGTCGAGAGCTCGATCGATGGCGTCGACGCGGCGTCGCTCAACTCCGCGATCAAGACGCGCAGCGGCAATGTCTACAGCGCCAAGAACGTCGAGGACACGATCATCGGCCTGACCGAGCAGGTTGCCGGCAGGGGCTATGCGTTCGCTCAGGTGACGCCGCGCGGCGACCGCAACTTCGAAACGCGCACCATCTCGGTCGTCTATACGATCGACCAGGGTCCGCGCACTTATGTCGAGCGCATCGAGATCCGCGGCAATTCCCGTACGCGCGACTATGTGATCCGTCGCGAATTCGACGTGAGCGAGGGCGACGCGTTCAACCAGGTGCTCATCCAGCGCGCAAAGCGCCGGCTGGAAGCGCTTGATTTCTTTGAATCCGTCAATATCGCGACAGCGCCCGGCTCCGAGCCGGACCAGGTTGTCCTGGTCGTTGATGTCGTCGAGAAGTCGACCGGCGAGTTCTCCGTCGGCGCCGGTTACTCGACCGGATCGGAAACCGGCGGCGTCTCCGTCGAGGGGTCGATCAGCGAACGCAATTTCCTCGGCCGCGGCCAGTTCATCCGCATTTCCGCCGGTGGCGGCAAGAATGCGCGCAACTTCGCGCTGTCCTTCACCGAGCCCTACTTCCTCGGCCGCCGCATCGCGGCGGGCTTCGACGTCTATCGCCAGACGCGGTCGTTCCAGAACTACGAGACGGAAATGACCGGCGGAACGATCCGCCTCGGCCTGCCGATCACGCAGGACCTGACCGCGACGTTCGCCTACAATCTGTCGCAGGAAAACTACAACCTGACGACGTCGTGCGATGGCGCCGTCATCGACAATGTGCCGGAACTACCGTGCATCGTGGCACCAGCGATTCTGGCTGGCATCGCGACCAGCCCGTGGCTCAAGTCGTCGGTCAGCGGATCGCTGATCTACAACACCATCGACAACATGAAGAACCCGCATAGCGGCATCTACACGACCCTGAGCACCGAGGTCGCCGGCCTCGGCGGCGACGCAAGTTTCGTGAAGGTCACCGGTCGGGCCAGCTACTACAGGACGTTCTCGGAAGAGCAGGACATCGTCGGCCTCTTTGTGGCCGGTGCTGGCCATGTGCAGGCGCTTGGCACCCCGCTGCGCGTGTTCGACCAGTTCCAGAGTTCGGATCGCATCATCCGCGGCTTCGCCTACAACGGCATCGGCCCTGTTGATACGAACGGCACGGCTACGACTTCGGACGACTACCGTCTTGGCGGCACGACCTACTTCCATGCCTCGGCCGAGGCGCAGTTCCCGATGCCGGTGGTGCCGCAGAGTCTTGGCGTCAAGGGCGCGATCTTTGCCGACGCGGCGACGCTCTACGGGACCAAGCTTACGGGCGTCAGCGTCCAGTCGGTCGACATGAACTGGCGCGCGTCCGTCGGTGTCGGCATCATCTGGGCGTCGCCGTTCGGTCCGATCCGCTTCGACTACGCGCTGCCGGTGCTCAAGGAATCGACCGACGTCGTGCAGAACTTCAACTTCGGCGTCTCGACGAAGTTCTGATCGCAGCCGTCAACCATCTTCCGGGCGCAACCGCCCGGAAGAAGAGGCTCCCATGACCGAACCGGTGTTTTTCCCGCCATCGCGGCGAATCGATGCCGCGGGCGTCGCGCAGTTGACCGGTGCCGTGCTTGACGATTCCTCGCAGGCCGCGACCGAGATTTCCACGATCGCATCGGCGAGCGAAGGGGGCGAGGGCGCCCTTGTCTACATCGACGGCAAGCATGCCGCGACCTTCGCATTCGCCTCGCTTCGCGCCGCTGCGGTGCTGTGCACGGCGGACGTTGCCCCGAACATTCCGGTCGGCATCGCCGCGCTCGTGACGCCGCGGCCGCAACAGGCCTTCGCCACCGTCGCCCGCCTGCTTTTTCCTTCCGCCACGGTTCCGCTGGCCGTCACCGGCGAGACCGGCCTGTCGCCGGCCGCCCATATTTCGCCCGACGCGCATATCGAGCCCGGCGCCATCGTCGAGGCGGGCGCGGTGATCGCGGCCGGCGTATCGGTCGGCGCGGGCACCGTGATCGCGCCCAACGCCGTCATCGGCCGCGCCTGCCAGATCGGCCGCGGTTGCTTCATCGGCCCCGGCGTGACCATTCAGGCGGCGCTGATCGGCGACCGCGTCGTCATCCACGCGGGCGTCCGCATCGGCACCGACGGCTTTGGCTATGTCGCCGGACGCGCCGGGATGGAAAAGATCCCGCAGATCGGCCGCGTCGTCATCCAGGACAATGTCGAGATCGGCGCCAACACCACGATCGACCGCGGCGCGCTCGGCGACACGGTCATCGGAGACGGCACCAAGATCGACAATCTCGTGCAGATCGGCCACAACGTGCGCATCGGGCGCGGTTGCGCGCTGGCGGCACAATGCGGCATATCGGGCTCGGCGGTCATCGGCGATTTCGTACTGCTCGGCGGTCGCGTCGCCGTTGGCGATCACTTCACGGTCGGCAGCGGCGCGCAGCTTGCCGGCAACAGCGGCGTGATGAACGATGTGCCCGCCGGCGCGCGCTGGGGCGGATTCCCGGCACAGCCGGCAAAGGCCTGGCTGCGCGAAGTGGCGGTGCTGCGCGCGCTGGCGCGTGGCAACAGGAAGAAAAGGGACGGCGATGCCTGAAACGACCGGCGCAAGCCTCGAGACCCTGGATATCACGCGGCTGCTGAAGCTGCTGCCGCACCGCTATCCGTTCCTGCTCGTCGACCGCATCATCGACATCGACGGCGATCGCTCGGCCGTGGGCATCAAGAACGTCACCGCCAACGAGCCGCATTTCCAGGGCCATTTTCCCGACCAGCCGGTGATGCCGGGCGTGCTGATCGTCGAGGCGATGGCGCAGACGGCGGGCGCCATCTGCCTGCACAGCACCGGCGGCGGCAGGCCCGCGCTGGTCTATTTCCTCACCATCGACAACGCCAAGTTTCGCCGTCCGGTGGTGCCTGGCGACCGGCTCGAACTGCACGTCGTCAAGGAAAAGCAGCGCGGCAATATCTGGCGCTTCGCCTGCGCGGGCATAGTCGACGGCGTCAAGGTCGCCGAGGCCGTGATCTCGGCCATGATGACGCCGGTCGTGCCGGGATCCGCGGCATGAACGCCCCGATGAAGTCCGTGACCATACATCCGATGGCCGTGGTCGAGGACGGCGCGGTGCTCGGCGCGGGCGTCCGCATCGGGCCGTTCTGCCATGTCGGCCCGGACGTCGTGCTCGGCGACAACGTCGAACTGGTGAGCCACGTCGTCGTCACCGGCGCGACCACGCTCGGCGCCGGCTGCAAGGTCTATCCGCAGGCGGTGCTCGGCACGCCGCCGCAGAACGCGAAGCACAAGGGCGGCCGCACGACCCTGGTCGTCGGCCGGAACTGCACCATCCGGGAAGGCGTCACCTTCCACGCCGGAACGGACACCAGCCGCGGCGAGACGACGGTTGGCGACAATGGCAATTTCCTCGCCTTCAGCCACGTCGCGCATGACTGCATCGTCGGCAACAACGTCACCTTCGCCAATGGCGCGCTGATCGGCGGACATGCCGAGATCGGCGACTTCGTCATCCTCGGCGGCCTGGCGGCCGTGCACCAGTTCGCGCGCGTCGGCCATCATGCCTTCGTCGGCGGCATTTCGGGTGTCGAGGGCGATGTCATCCCCTACGGCATGGCGGTTGGCGCGCGCGCCAGGCTGCGCGGCCTGAACCTGATCGGCATGAAGCGCTCCGGCGTCTCGCGCGACGAGATCAAGGCGCTGCGGGCCGCCTATCGTTTGATCTTCGACCGGTCGAACCCGATGGCCGAGAACATCGAGGAGGCGCGGGTGACCTTCGCCGGCTCGGCAGCCGTCGCGGATGTCATCGATTTCATCACCAGCCGCGGACATCGCCATTTCTGCGTGCCGCCGCTTGGCCGCGCCGGCGACGACGCCGCCGATGACGACGCCTGAGTCCGGCAGCGCGCGGCTTGTTCCGGGCGACCGCGTCGGCCTGATCGCGGGCAGCGGCTCGCTCCCCGCCGATGTGGCGGCCGAACTCGCCGGCGGCGGCTTTCCGCCCTTCGTCCTGATCCTCGACGGCGGGCCCGGGACGCATGTCGACCTGAAATCCTACGACCATGACGTGCTGCCGCTCGAAAAGTTCGCCAGCTTCGTGCCGCGCCTGCGCCAGGCTGGCGTGACGCATCTGATCCTGGCGGGCGGCGTCAGCCGCCGGCCGCGTTTCGCCGCGATCGAGTGGAGTCTTGGCGTCCTGTCGCTGCTGCCGCGGCTCGCGCTGGCGCTGGCGCGCGGCGACGACGCGCTGTTGCGCCTGCTGGTCGGCTATGCCGAACGCAGCGGCTTCAAGGTCATCGGCCCGCACGAGATCGTGCCGGACCTGGTGGCGCGCGAAGGCGTCCTGACGCGCACGAAGCCCTCGGCGGAGGCAAAGCGCGATCTCGACGCGGCGGCGGCTGCCGCCCGCGCGATCGGTCAGCTCGACATCGGCCAGGCAGCGGTGGCGATCGGCGGCCGCGCCATCGCGCTCGAAGGCGTCGAAGGCACCGACGGCATGCTGGCCCGCGTGCGGGCGCTGCGCGGCCACCCGCGTCTGGCCGGCCAGGCGGGCGGCGTCGTCGTCAAATGCGCCAAGCCCGGACAGGAACTGCGCGCCGACCTGCCGACGATCGGGCTCGAAACGGTCGTTGCGGCGCATGCCGCCGGCCTCGCCGGCATCGGCATCGAGGCCGGTCGCACCTTCGTTCTGGACCACGCCGAAGCGCTGAGACGGGCGGACGAACTCGGCCTGTTCATCGTCGGCCTGCCACGCGGAGACGCCTGATGCGGCCGCTGAGACTCGGCATACTTGCCGGCGAGGAATCCGGCGACCAGCTGGGCGCGGACCTGGTCCGCGCTTTGCGCGCCATGTCGGGTCGCGACGTCGAGTTGATCGGCGTCGGCGGACCGCATCTGCAGGCGCTCGGTCTGAAGACCCTGTTCGATCCGGGCGAGATCGCCATCATGGGGATTTCCGCCGTGCTGCGCGACCTGCCGCGCCTGCTCGGCCGCATCGCCACGACGGCGCAAGCCGTTGCGGCCGCCGATCCCGACTGCCTGGTCACCATCGACAGTCCGGAATTCAGCCTGCGCGTCGCGAAAAAGGTCCGCGCGGCCAATGCGAATATTCCAATCGTCAAATATGTCTGTCCGAGCGTCTGGGCGTGGCGGCCGGGCCGCGCGCCGGCGATGAAGCCGTTCGTCGACCATATCCTGTGCCTGCTGCCGTTCGAGCCGGCGGCGCTCGCGCGGCTGGGCGGGCCTCCCGGCACCTTCGTCGGCCATCGGATGACGCATGACGCAGGCCTGCTCGAGGCGGCGCGCGTCCAGGCGGCGCATCTGCCGGGCGGCGGGGAAAAGACGCTCCTCGTGCTGCCCGGCTCGCGTCGCGCCGAGGTCAAGGCGCTGCTCGGGCCCTTCGGCGAGGCCGTCTCGATTCTCAAGGCGCGCGGCCACCGGATGAAACTTCTGCTGCCGACCGTTTCCCACGTCGCCGAACTCGTCCGCTCGACGGTCGCCGGCTGGGAACAGGCGCCCGAGATCATTGTCGAGCCGGCGGGCAAATGGCGCGCCTTCGCCACGGCGGACGCCGCGCTCATCGCCTCGGGCACGGTTTCGCTGGAACTTGCGCTGGTCGGCGTGCCGATGGTGTCCTGCTACAAGGTCGATCCGCTGGCGCGGCTGGCGCAGGGCCTGATCACGACATGGTCGGCGCTGCTGCCCAACCTGGTTTCCGACCGAGCGCTGGTGCCCGAGTTCTACAACCAGTACGTCCGTCCGGAAAACCTGGCGCGGCAGGTCGAGGCGCTATGGTCGGAAGGCCCGTTGCGGGCCTGGCAGAAGGACGGCTTCGCCGAGGTCGCGCGGCGCATGGCGACGGATCGCCCGTCCGGCGAGATCGCCGCGGAAATCGTGCTGCGGGAGATCGGAAAGTCGGCAGTCGGCAGTCGGCAGTCGTAAAATACCGAGAAGGGAAATCGTCCCGTCCATTCTTTCCGACTGCCGACTGCCAATCTGCCGACTGCCGATCTACGATCGTCTACCGCTTCGCGATCGCCACGTAGTCGCGCTGCGCGGCGCCGGTGTAGAGCTGGCGCGGGCGGCCGATCTTCTGGTTCGGGTCCTCGATCATTTCCTTCCACTGCGAGATCCAGCCGACGGTGCGCGCGACCGCGAACAGCACGGTGAACATGGTCGTCGGGAAGCCGAGCGCCTTCAGCGTGATGCCCGAATAGAAGTCGA
>JAUYMV010000669.1 GCA_030698645.1 Mesorhizobium sp. | reverse complement strand
GCGGCTGACCGAACTGACGCCGGCCCTGCTCGAAGCGTTCGGCGGGACGAGGCGCGCCGACGAGGCGCTGATCCGCTTCGACGCCTTCCTCGCCGGGCTTCCGGCCGGCATCCAGCTCTTCTCCCTGCTTCAGTCCAATCCGGCGCTGCTGCGCCTGCTGGCGACGATCATGGGCGCGGCCCCAAGGCTTGCGCAGATCATCACGCGCCGGCCGCATGTCTTCGACGGGCTGCTCGACCCGATGCTGATGGCGGAACTGCCCGACCGGCGCTACCTCTCGGACCGGCTGGCGTCGTTTCTCGAAGGCGTGCGCCTGCACGAGGAAATCCTCGACCGGCTACGCATCTTCGCCGCCGAGCAGAAATTCCTGATCGGCATTCGCCTCCTGACCGGCGCGATCGACGCGACCCGGGCGGGCAAGGCCTTCTCCGACCTCGCCGACCTGACGATCGCCGCCGCGCTCGACGCCGTGCGCGCCGAATTCGTCGCGCGCCACGGCAGGATCTCGGGCGACAGGGTCGCCATCCTCGGCATGGGCAAGCTCGGCAGCCGCGAACTGACCGCCGGCTCGGACGTCGACCTCATCCTGCTCTACGAGCACGACGAGGACGCGGCCGAATCCGACGGCGAGAAGCCGCTGGCCCCGTCGCACTACTTCGCCCGGCTGACGCAGCGCCTGATCGCCGCCGTCTCCGCGCCGACCGCCGAGGGCGTGCTCTACGAGATCGACATGCGGCTGCGCCCGTCCGGCAACAAGGGACCGGTGGCGACGCACATGGCGGCGTTCCGCAAATACCAGAGCGAGAGCGCGGAAATCTGGGAGCACATGGCGCTGACGCGGGCGCGCGGCATCGCCGGCGACGCGGATTTCCGCGCCACGGTCGAGGCCGATGTCGCCGCCATCCTCGAAGCCCCGCACGACCGCGCCAGGGTGATGCGCGAGGCGCGCGAGATGCGCGCCCTGATCGAGAAGGAAAAGCCGCCTGCCGACGCCTGGGACATCAAGCTCATCCCGGGCGGATTGATCGACCTCGAATTCATCGCGCAGGTCGCGGTGCTGACGGGCGGTCTGTCGGGGGCCGGCTCCGGCGCCGGCAAGAAGACGGCGACGGCCGAGGTTCTGGCGCACCTTGCCGCCGGCTTCGCCGATCCCCAGACCAGAAGCGAACTGGTCGAGGCGCACGCCCTCTACAGCGTGCTGACGCAGATCATCCGGCTCTGCCTGACGGGCGCCTTCGAGCGGAAGGATGTTCCCCCGGGGCTGGCCGATCTGCTGTTGCGCAGCACGGACATGCCCGAACTGGGTGTGCTGGAAGCGCATCTGAAAGAGACGTCGCGGCGGGTCCGAAAACACTTCGACGCTCTGCTGCGCAACAGACCCGATCAGGCCAACACCGCCGCGCCTTCGCGCGATGCGTAGGAGCGACGCGGCCGGTCAGGCCGCCCGCGTGACCTTGCGCACCGGGATGCGCACCGAGACGATGGTGCCGACGCCCTTGGTCGAGCGCATCTTCAGCGCGCCGCCGTGCAGTTGCGCCAGCGAGCGCGAGATCGCGAGGCCGAGCCCCGAGCCGGTGTGGTTCTTCGAGAACTGGTTCTGCACCTGCTCGAACGGCCGGCCGAGTTTCTTCAGCGCCTCCGGCGGAATGCCGCAGCCATTGTCCTCGATGGTCAGGATGACCGCGCCGGTGGTCTTCTTCGCCCGCACGCTGATCTTGCCGCCTTCGCCGGTGAACTTGACCGCGTTCGACAGCAGGTTGATGGCGATCTGCTTGATCGCCCTGCGGTCGCCGTTCAGCGTGATCGATTCGGCGATCCTGGTGTCGATGCGGATCGACTTGTCGGCCGCCTGCAGCGCGATGACGCGCACCGTCTCGTGGATCAGCGGACAGAGGTCGAGCTTTTCGCGGTCGAGCGAGAAGCGTCCGGCCTCGATCTTCGACATGTCGAGGATGTCGTTGATGACGCCGAGCAGGTAGTTGCCGCTGCCGTGGATGTCGCGGACATATTCGGCGTAGCGCTCTGACCCCAGCGGCCCGAACAGGCCCGACTGCATGAGTTCCGAGAAGCCGATGATGGCGTTGAGCGGCGTGCGCAGCTCGTGCGACATGTTGGCGAGAAACTCCGACTTGGCCCGATTGGCCGCCTCGGCGCGCTCGGTCTCGCGCATGCATTTGCGGTTGAGCTCGACCAGTTCGCGGGCGCGTTCCTCCTCGGCCTTGCGGGCGAGGCTGAGGTCGTGGATCGTCGCCATCAGGCGGCGCTCGCTGTCGACGAGCTTTTCCTGGTGCTGTTTCAGCTGGGTGATGTCGGCGCCGACCGACACCGTGCCGCCGTCCTGGGTCTCGAGTTCGTTGACCTGGACCCAGCGGCCGTCCTTCAGCTGGCGCTCGAAGGTCGCCCCGCCGCTCTTGCCGCCCGGGTGCGCCAGGCGGCGCTCCGCGGCAAACGCGATCATGCGCTCCTCGATGACGCTGCGCGCCGTGCCCGGCACGACGTCGACATCGCCGAGCCCGGAATGCTCCTGAAACTTCGTGTTGCACATGATGAGACGCTCGTGGGCGTCCCACAGCACGAAGGATTCCGAAATGTTCTCGATCGCCGTGCGCAGCCGAAGGTCGGCTTCCTCGGACTGCTGGGCGAGATGGTACTGCTCGCTGACGTCGATCGCGATGCCGAGCAGGTGCAGGTCCGGCGCATCGGCGTCGATGACCTGGGCGCGGGCGCGCACCCAGATCCAGTCGCCATTGGCGTGCCGCATGCGAAACACCTGGTCGATCTGGTCGATCTCGCGCGCCACGATGTCGTTGGCCAGCGCAAACAGGCTGCCATCGTCCGGGTGGATGATCTCGGCAACCTCGCCGAAGGACAGCATGGCGTTGGAGGGTTCGTAGCCGAGCATCTCGTACATCGAGCGCGACCAGAACATCTTGCCGCGCCCCATGTCCCAGTCCCACAGGCCGCAGCGACCGCGCACCAGCGCGAGGTCGATGCGGTGATGCGCTTCCGAATAGATGCGGTCGGCCGACTGCGCGCGCGCCGACTGGGCGAAATAGGCGTAGAGGATGACGATCAGCACGCCGGACGTGAGCACGAACAGCGTGACGTTGAGCGAGGCCGTGCGGCGCCACTCGGCGAACACCGCCTCGGCCGGCACCAGCACGGCGGCGGCGAGCTTGCGGTCGGACGCGATGTCGAGCGCGGCGTACCATTCCTTGCCGTCGATCGTGACCGGCATCACGCCGGCGCGTTCGCCGAACAGGAACAGCGGCTGGCCGGCGTCGATGACGTCTTCCAGCGACCGGCCTTCCCAGCCGATATCGCGCGGCGACGCCGTCTTGATGCGGAACGAGCCGTCGGTGAGCACGATGACATGGTGGCGCGCCAGGCCGCCGAGCTGGGCGGTCGTGTCAACGATGCCCAAGCCGCGATCGCCGCTGTCGAGCGCCGCCGCGCCTTTGCTTTCGAGGGCGCTGGTCAGATGCGATGCGGCGATCGCCAGCATCGCCTTGGCGTCGCGCTCGACGTCGTCGCGAAGCGCCAGCAGCGACAGCAGCCGCGTCGCCGCGACGACGAGCAGGAAGATCACGATCAATGCCGGTATCGAACGGCGCAGCAGCGGTTCGGCCGCCAGCAGGCGCTTGTATGCCGGCGCCGCGATGATGTCGGCATTGCCCGCCAGCCCGGCCACTTCGCCCGGCTTGGTGCCGGCAAAGTAAATCCCCCCAGCCGCGCCCCACGCGTCCGCTTTTCCCATCACTGGGACCCCGCAATCCTGAAATCTGTGAACGATCGACCGGAACACCGCACATCCGAATCGTCCCTAAGGAATCAGTCCGGATTCCGCTTGTCCAGCCCTAAATTAAAAAAGTGTTGCGATGCGATTCAGCCGAGCGTGCGCTCGACGATGTCGCGCACATCGGTCGACAGGCCTGGCGCTCCCTTGATGCGCAGAAGCGTCCGGCGCGCCGCTGCCTGCCGCACCGGTTCGAGCGAGCGCCAGGAGCGCAAGGCGGTCGCCAGGCGCGCCGCGAGCTGGGCATTGTTGGGCTCGACGGCGAGGACGATCTCGGCGAGCAGGTCGTAGCCGGCGCCGTCGGCGCGGTGAAAGCCGGTCTGGTTGGCGGTCGAGAACGTGCCGATCAGGGCGCGCACGCGGTTCGGATTGGCGAGCGCGAAAGCCGGATGGCGCATCAGCGCGCGCACCGCTTCGACGGATCCCGCGCCGGGCGCCATCGCCTGGACCTGGAACCATTTGTCGAGCACCAGCGGATCGCGGCGGAAGCGCGTCTCGAAATCGGCAAGCGCCGCCGCCGTCTCGGGCGCGCCCGCGTGGCGCTGGACGAGGACGGCAAGGGCCGCGGCGCGGTCGGTCATGTTGCTGGCCGCCGCGTATTGCGCGGCCGCATGGTCCGGCGCGCCGACCCAGACGGTAACGTAATCGAGCATCACGTTGCGCAGCGCGCGCCGACCGGCGCTCGCCGCGTCCGGCGAATAGCTGCCGGTCTCGCCGAGCGATGCGTAGAGCGCGGCGAAGGCCGGTCCATTGGCTGCGGCGATCGCCCCGGTCAGCGCATTGCGCGCCGACAGGATGGCGTCCGGGTCGATGTTGGAACCAATCTCGCGCGAGATGTCGGATTCGGCCGGCAGGGTGAGCGCGAGTGCGCGGAAGGCCGGCTCGAGCGTCCCGTTCGATGCGGTCTCGCCGCAGAGCGTGATGACGGCTGGCGGGAAGCGCGGCGTCTTGCCGCCGCGCGCGGACGCCGCCGCCGCCTTCAACGTTTCCGTCAGCAGCGTCGTCAGCGCCTGCCAGCGCGCGAAGAGATCGCCGTCATGGCGCGCAAGGAACATGCGCTCGTCGGACGACTGCTCGAAGTTCACCGTGACCGGCGCGGAGAAGCCGCGATTGAGCGACAGCGCCGGCCGCTCCGCCACATCGTGGAAAACCGCCACATGGCGCCGCTTGCGCAGATGCATGACGGCGCCCTCGACGGTGACGCCATCGACGTCGCCAAACGCCATGTCCCGGCCGTCGGCGCCGACGAGACCGAAGGCGAGGGGAATGTGCATCAGCCGCTTGCGGCTTTCGCCCGGCGTCGGCGGCACGGACTGCTCGACGTCGAGGGTCAGCGTGCGGCTGGCCTGGTCGTAGGACGAGGCGATGGTCAGGCTCGGCGTGCCGGCCTGGTGATACCAGAGCGCGAACTGCGCGAGGTCGCGGCCGGAAACGTCCTCGAAGACCTTCAGGAAATCCTCGATCGTCGCGGCATCGCCGTCGTGGCGCTCGAAATAGAGGTCCATGCCGCGCCGGAAGTCTTCGGGCCCGAGGATCGTGCGGATCATGCCGACGACTTCCGAGCCCTTTTCGTAGACCGTCGCCGTGTAGAAATTGTTGATCTCCCGGTAGCGCCGCGGCCGCACCGGATGGGCAAGCGGTCCCTGGTCCTCCGGGAACTGGTGCGCCCGCAGGGTGCGCACGTCGGCGATGCGCTCGACGGCGCGCGCGCGTTCGTCG
>JAUYMV010000654.1 GCA_030698645.1 Mesorhizobium sp. | reverse complement strand
CAATGAGGTGCCAATATTTCTTGATAGCGTCGGAGAGCTATCTGGCACCAGGACCACCTCCGACTGAACTCTGCTCTTTCACGACCTCACAAGCGCGGACGCCGGCAGCTCCCTCCCCCTTGCGGGGGTCCGAAGGACGGGCGAGACGCGCGGCTCGCCCCGTAGGTAGGGGTGCGGGTGTTGCCCCGGTGATCTTGCAGATTTTGCGTGAGGAACGCTCCTCGCGCGCCCCGGCCGCTACTCCGCCGCCTCGATCAGCGCCGCCCGCGCATTGAACGGCGAAAAACTCATCCGGTGCAGCCCGGGCACGGCGCCCGACAGCGCGATCATCGCCAGGTGCTTTTCGGTGCCGTAGCCGGCGTGATGCTCGAAACCGTAATCGGGATGGCGGTGCGCGCAGCGCGCCATCAGCCGGTCGCGCGACACCTTGGCGACGATCGAGGCAGCCGCGATCGACTGCGAGCGCTGGTCGCCCTTGACCAGCGCGCGGCCCTCGCAGGCGAGGCCCGGCGGGATGTCGCGGCCGTCGGCCAGCACCAGCAGCGGCGGCAGGGCGAGCGCCGCGACCGCGCGGCGCATTGCCTCGAGGCTGGCCTTGCGGATGTCGCTGCAATCGATCGACACGGCGCAGACCGACGCCACGCCGATGGCGAGCGCGCAGGCGATGATCCGCTCATAGGCGGCTTCGCGGGCGGCGAGCGTCATGCGCTTGGAATCGTCGAGACCGCCCGGGATGCGATCCGGATCGAGGATGACGGCGGCGGCGACCACCGGGCCGGCCAGCGGGCCGCGACCGGCCTCGTCGGTGCCGGCCACCGGCCATTGACCGCGCCCGCGCGCCCGCAGCTCGGCCGAAAAATCCGGCCGCAAGGGCAGGTCGAAGAGGGGCGGAGAATCGGAACGCGCGCGAGTCATGTGCGGCAAGAGTCGCACCGGCTCCGATTCTCCGCAAGTCCTTCCCGGCCAGGGGGCGGCGGCCGGGAAGGCACCGTCGGCAGCAAGCGGGGGATCGCCGGACGGGATTGGTAAACGGTTGCGGGCGTGCCCGCCGCGAGGCTACAGCAGCATCAGCTGGTCGGCCTGCGCGCCCGCCGCCTTGAACAGGTCGGTGCGCAGCGGGCGCTTCTCGACATTGAGGCCGAGGCGCTTGGCCGCCATCTCGAAGCGGCGGCCGATCTGCCAGGCATAGGGGCCGGAGCCCTTCATGCGCTTGCCCCATTCGGCGTCGTAGTCCTTGCCGTCGCGCATCGAGCGCACCAGCGAGATGACGTGCCGGTAGCGGTCCGGATGGTTGCGCAGCAGCCATTCCTTGAAGATCGGGCTGACCTCCAGCGGCAGGCGCAGGATGACGTAGCCGGCCTCCCTGGCGCCCGCATTGGCGACCGAGTCGAGCACGCGCTCGATCTCCTGGTCGGTCAGGCCCGGAATGATCGGCGCCATCATGGCGGAGACCGGGATGCCGGCCTGGCTCAGCGCCCGCAGTGTCTCCAGCCGCCGCGTCGGCGTCGCCGCGCGCGGCTCCATCGTGCGCGCCAGCTTGGCGTCGAGCGTCGTCACCGAAACCGCCACCTTGGCGAGGCCGCGCTCGGCCATGCGCCCGAGGATGTCGATGTCGCGCAGCACCAGCGCCGATTTCGTCACGATGCCGACCGGATGGTTGTGCGCCTCCAGCACTTCCAGGATCTCGCGCATGATGCGCCATTTCTTCTCGATCGGCTGGTAGGGGTCGGTGTTGGTGCCGATCGCGATGGTGCGCGCCTGATAACCGTCCTTCGACAGCTCCTTCTCGAGCAGGCGCGGCGCGTCCGGCTTGGCGAACAGCTTGGTCTCGAAGTCGAGCCCGGCCGACAGGCCCATATAGCTGTGCGTCGGCCGCGCGAAGCAGTAGACGCAGCCATGCTCGCATCCGCGATAGGGATTGATCGAGCGGTCGAAGGAGATGTCCGGCGAATCGTTGCGCGTGATGATCGTGCGCGGCTTCTCCACCTGAACTTCGGTCTTGAACGCCGGCAGTTCGTCGAGCGAGCTCCAGCCGTCGTCGAAGACGTGGCGCGACAGCACCTCGAAACGTCCCGACGGGTTGATGCCGGCCGCGCGTCCGCGCCGCCGCTCTTCGCCGACGCGCAGTCCGCTTTCGTCGATGATGGCGTTTGCCATCGGTGCGCCTCCGCCTCTATAGGCGGCAAGATCGGCGCTGCGAATTTGTTCCATCTGTCGGTTTCCCTCTTGTCGAGGCAGGAGCGAATCGGTGTTGCGATGAAACTATTCCTATCCGAGGAAACGGAACAAAGCAAGAACCAATGTCATTGTGCGACGCACAACTGGCCATTGAGCCGGCTTTCCGTTATGCGGGTCGGATGCTGACGGTCGTGATCGAGACGCGGAACGAGGAAGAGGCGCTGGCGCGAACGCTGGCGTCGCTGGTCGGCGGTTCGGTCGAAGGGGTCGTGCGCGAGGTGATGGTTCACGACCGGGGGTCCACCGACCACACCGTGCTCGTCGCCGACCATGCCG
>JAUYMV010000652.1 GCA_030698645.1 Mesorhizobium sp. | reverse complement strand
GGGCGGCGACGGGGTTGCCGACGCGGCCTTGACCTGGAGCTTGAGCTGGCCTGCAATCTTCTTAGCCATGACTCGTCTGCCCTTGTTCTGTGCCGGTCACCCGATGCGGGGCCGGCGGTTGCAGTCTGGTGGTGCGGACATCACGGCCGGCTAAAGCCGCTGTTCCTTCCACCAAGCGAAGCGCCCTGCCCGGAGGCCGGACGCCTTTCGGTCAGCCCTTTTCGACCTGACCGAATTCGAGATCGACGGGCACGGCGCGCCCGAAGATCGAAACTTCCACCTTGAGCCGCGCGCGCTCCTCGTCGACTTCCTGGACGAAGCCGTTGAACGAGGCGAACGGACCGTCCGAGACGCGCACCTGCTCGCCGATCTCGAAGGTGATCGACGGCTTTGGCCGTTCGACGCCCTCCTGCACCTGGTGCAGGATGCGCTCGGCTTCCGCGTCGGTGATCGGCACCGGCTTGGAATCGCCGAGGAAGCCGGTCACCTTCGGCGTGTTCTTGATCAGCGAGAACACCGCGTCGGTCAGGTTCGCCCGCACCAGCACGTAGCCCGGGAAGAACTTGCGCTCGGCGTCCACCTTGCGGCCGCGCCGCACCTCGACGACCTTTTCGGTCGGCACGAGAATGCGCTCGAAGCTATCCCAGAGGCCCTTCTGCTTGGCCTTCTGCTCGATATCCTCGGCGACCTTCTTCTCGAAATTCGAATAGGCGTGGACGATGTACCACCGCGCGGTCATTGCTGATATTCTCCGTGGTGGCCGGTATTATCGCCCGATGCCGAGGATCAGTTCGACCCCCAGCGCCATGATCTGATCGGCAGCGAAAAAGAAAATGGCTGCCAGGAATGCGAAAACCAGAACCATGATGGTCGAGATCATCGTTTCGCGCCGTGAGGGCCAGGTCACTTTCGCCGTCTCGGCGCGCACCTGCTGAATAAAGACGAAAGGATTATTGGTCTTCGAAGCCATATGCCGCTCTGTTTCAGGAACCCGTATGCGGGTCTATTGGATGACCCGTTGCCGGGGTTCTTGCTGGAATCCGGCGCGTTCGAGCACCGATCTTTCCATGCAATTAGGCGCGTAAAGCCGGTTGCCCAGCTCCACGCACCGCGTGTCTGTCGCGTCTACATAAAGACGATTCGCGGGCAGTGCAAGTGCCAACGACCGCTTCATGCGCCAAACGCCGGACCGGAACCATCCAATCGTCCCGTCCCCGGCTATGTCGTTCTCCGCCACGTATTTCGTGGCGCTGGCACGGGCAGCAGGGCTCGAACCTACGACCTGCGGTTTTGGAGACCGCCGCTCTACCAACTGAGCTATGCCCGTAACTTGCGGGCGTTCATTCCACAAACCCAGAGAGGTTTCAAGAGCCGTCCCACGTTTCGATGCGTCTAAGGCAGATATGGCCCGCCGGGAACGCCCCAGCCCCATGTCGGCATCGGCTCTTCGTGTGCCGGAGTGGCGCCGTCCAGCGAGTTCAGCCGCGCCAGGCGCGTGCCCCATTCGACATAGGCCATGAAGGCCGAGCGGAATTCCGGATCGTCGGGAAGACCGACCGCGTCGGCCGCGTCGCCGAGCAGCTCGACCCAGCGCCGCCGCTGCGCCTCGGTGAGGTGGCGGTTGAGATGATGCTCGATCATGGCGGCGTGGCCGCCGAGCGTCTCGCTATACGTCTTCGGCCCGCCGAAAACTTCGGCCAGGAAGGCCGCGACGTGGCGCGGGTGGTCCGGCGACATCGAGCGGAACACCGGTTCCAGCAGCGGATCGCGCAGCACCTTGTCGTAGAAGGCGGAGGTCAGGCGTTCGAAGGCCGCCGTGCCGCCGGCCCAGTCGTGCAATGTCGGAACCGTCGCGTCCATGCCACCGGCCACCGTTGATCGAGCCGAGCTTATGAGACACCGCGCACCGATCAAGCTAGCAAGAAGGGCAGCCCCGAAGGACTGCCCCCCTTGGAACCCCGATCGAAGCCGAGACTACCCTTTGATCGCGGCGACGATGCCGGCGCCGACGGTGCGGCCGCCTTCGCGGATGGCGAAGCGCAGGCGCTCTTCCATCGCGATCGGCACGATCAGCTCGACGTCGACCGTGATGTTGTCGCCCGGCATCACCATCTCGGTGC
>JAUYMV010000650.1 GCA_030698645.1 Mesorhizobium sp. | reverse complement strand
GGACCGCGACCATGTCTGGCCCGGTGGCGACGAGAACTACTATCTCGACGACGGCGAGACCAAGGAGATGTCGCTGGAATGCGAGGAGGGCGAATCGATCTGCTACGGCGCCTGGATCGACGGCGACGACCGCCAGTCTTTCGGCGCAGGCCCGGACAGGGACCGCGCCTGCTCCGACTGCTGCTCCATCTGCGTCGACAAGACGACGACGACGATCGATTTCGCCCGCTAGGAGCCAAATCGGTGAAACGCCGATAGGTCTCCGATGCGGACCAGCCGCAACGGCACGCTGGTCTGGCAAATATCGCAATTAATTCAAAGTTTACCGTTTCGCGCGCGAAGTGGACGCTTGTCGGCTTAGAAACGGAACGATCGGGTGAGGGGCGAGTTGCCCTCCCGAGAGGACGGAGCCATGAATGCCATGACCATCAGAAGAACAGGCGGGATTCAACACCCGCTGCCCGAACTCATCCGCGACCAGCTGCACGATGCGACCAATCTGCGCTTCCTGCGCGCCATGCCGGTGTTCCAGCCGGTGACCGAGGGCCAGGACATCTTCGACCGGCTGCTGCAGCGCCTCGATGCGGTCGAATCCGGGTCCAAGAAGGTCGGCAATCGCCGGGACTAGACGGCTCTTTCCGCCTGCGCGGCGCGGATGCGCGTACGCACGAAGGCGGCAATGAAGGCGATCGACATCAGCAACACGATGGTCGGCGCCGGCGCCGAATCCAGGAAGAACGAGAGATAGACGCCGAGGAACGACGCGACGACCGCGATCGTCACCGACATCGCAAGCATCGGGCCGAAGCGGCGCGAGACGAGGAAGGCGATGGCGCCCGGCGCGATCAGCATGGCGATGGCCAGGATGATGCCGACCGCCTTCAGCGCGCCGACGATCGACAGCGAGAGAACCGCCAGCAATCCGTAGTGCAGAAGTCTTACCGGCAGCCCGATGGCGCGCGCATGCTGCGGGTCGAACGCCGTCAGCATGAGGTCGCGGCGCCTCGCCATGATCAGGACGGAGACGATCGCCGCGATCACGCCGGCCTCGGCGATGTCGGACCAGCCGACGCCCAGCATGTCGCCGAACAGGATGTGGTCGAGATGCAGCTCGGTTTCGATCGACGTGTAGAGCACGATGCCGAGGCCGAACATGCCCGAGAACACGATGCCCATCACGGTGTCCTCCTTGATGCGGCTGTTTTCCTTGAGGAACCCGGTTCCGATCGCGCAGATCATGCCGGCCGCGAAGGCGCCGATCCCGAGCGGTATGCCGGCGACATAAGCCAGCACCAC
>JAUYMV010000642.1 GCA_030698645.1 Mesorhizobium sp. | reverse complement strand
GGCGTCGTCAAGGCGATGGGCGCGCTGGACCAGTCGCCGGAAATCCTCGGCGGACTGATCGGCGCCGCGCTGGTGGGTACCTTCCTCGGCATCTTCCTGTCGTACGCCGTGGTCGCCCCCATCGCCACCAAGATCAAGATCGTGCGCGAGAAGAACAACCGGCTCTACGTCATCGTCAAGCAGACGCTGCTGGCCTACATGAACGGCTCGCTGCCGCAGGTTGCGATCGAATTCGGCCGCAAGACGATCTCGTCCTACGATCGCCCGTCGATCGACGCGGTCGAGCAGAGCACGCTGAACCAGGGCGACGCCGCCGCCAAGAAGGCGGCCTGACGCGATGTCGCAATCCGCGAGCCTTGCCACGCAGCGCGAACTCCTCATCGAGAGGCTGGTCGGCGAAAGCGCCGAGCCGGACCGGGTGAGCAGCGCGGCGCGTGCGCTCGGCATGCGGGCGCTGCCGACCATCGCCGCATCGATGGCGGCGCTGCTGCCGATCGCCCCGCAGTTCGATCTCGAAACCGTCGAACTCGGCCGCATCAGCCAGGTCTTCGCGCAGGGGGGCGAATGCGAGCCGCTGACGGTCGCCGCGTCGGCTAACTCGCCCGACGCGCTTCTGCTGTCGATGGATTCGGCCGCCATGTCGCTGCTCGTCGGGCTGATGTTCGGCGCCGGGGCGGAGATGATCGACAGTGCGACGGAACGCCCGCTTTCGGCGGTCCAGCGCGAGGTTTCCGCGCTCGCCTTCGCGCGCATCGCCGAGGCGCTGAACGGCACGGGGACGCGCGCCATGCATGTTCGCTTCCCGTTGCCGAAACCGATCGCCGGCGACGATCGCCGCAAGCACGTGCATCGCGACGGACCCTCGGTGCGGCTCATCTACCGGATGTTCACCGAAGGCGGCGAAGGCAGGTTCTGCGTGACCATGCCGCAGCGGGTCGCGCTCACGCCACGCGGCACAGACGAGGCCGGTGCCGCGCCCGGCGTGTGGCAGTCGCGCTTCGGCGGCGAGGTGATGCGCTCCAAGGTCAAGCTCGAGGCGACGATCCCGCTCGGGCGCATGACGCTCGGCGAGCTTGCGAACCTGAGCGCCGGACAGATCGTGGAGTTGCCGGCGTCGGCGCCCGGGGAAACCAGGCTCTCGGCGCGCGACAAGACGCTTTTCATCTGCGAATTCGGCAAGCTCGGCCAGCACTACACGGTGCGGGTCAAGCATCCGTTCGACCCGGAACAGGATTTCATGGACGGCCTTTTGCCCGCTTGAACGCGGGCGCGACACGATTGGAGACGGACGATGAACGAGGCAACAGTCCAGCCGCTGCAGGACGGCGACGAAGAGGAACTCAACAAGGCGATCGAGGAACTGCGCGGCGTGTTGCAGGACGACACGAAGGCTGGCGCGCCGCAGGCCGCGAGGGGCATGGCGGCCGGCAACAGCAACGTCATCATGAACATCCCGGTCGAGGTGCAGATCGTGCTCGGCGGGGCGGAAATGCCGGTCTCGGATCTGCTGGCGCTGCAGAAGGGCTCGACCGTCGCCCTCAACCGCCGCATCGGCGAGCCGGTCGACGTGATGGTCAACGGGCGCAAGATCGCGCGCGGCGAGATCACGGTTCTGGAGAGCGATCCGTCGCGCTTCGGCGTCAAGCTGACCGAGATCATCAACGCGGCCAAGTAGCGAGCCAAGCATGACCGCCGAGTCCAGTGCGATGAACCAACAGCTCAGCCTGACACGCTCGCAGAAGGCCGCGGCGATCCTCGTCGCGATGGGCAAGCCGGCCGCCGGCCGCCTGCTCAAATTCTTCAAGCAGGAAGAACTGCGCGCGCTGATGGGCGGAGCGCGCCTGCTGCGGACCATACCGCAGGCGGAACTCGAACGCGTCGTCGCCGAGTTCGAGGCGGAATTCGCCGAAGGCGCCGGACTGCTCGACTCGGCCGACACGATGGACACGATCTTCAGCGAAACGCTCACGCCCGAAGAGATGACGGCGCTGATGAACGACGAGCCGACGGTGGCCGCAGCGGAGGAGGCGATCCCGGTCTGGCCGCAGCTCGAACAGCTCGAACCCGAGCGCGTCGGCGCGTTCCTCGAAAGCGAGCACCCGCAGGTCGCCGCCTTCGTGCTCTCCAATCTCGCGTCGTCCTTCGCAGCGCAGGTCCTGCTGACGCTTTCCAAGCCGCAGCGCGGCGAGATCGTGAAGCGCATGCTGGCCTTGAACCCGGCGGCGCCGGAAGCCGCCGCGATCATCGAGAACGAACTCCGCTCGAAGCTCATCGAGGACAATTCCGCCAAGGCGTCGTCGGGCGGACAGGTGCGGGTCGCGAGCGTCCTGAACGAACTCGACAAGTCGCAGCTGGACGAGGTCATGGAAGACCTCGAGCAGGCGGGCGGCACCAATCTCGAAGCCATCCGCGCGCAGCTGTTCGCCTTCGAAGACGTCGTGCTGCTCGACCAGAAGGCGCGCGTCACGCTGTTCGACGGCATCGCGGCGGATGTCGTCACGTTGGCGCTGCGCAATGCGGACGGCGCGCTCACCGAAGCGATCCTGTCGGCGCTCGGCGTCCGCGCGCGGCGCATGATCGAGTCGGAGCTGAAATCCGATCCGGGCAACGCGTCGGCCGCCGACGTCGCGCGCGCGCGCAAGACGATCGCGTCGACCGCGATCCGCCTTGCCTCCCAGGGCCTCTTCGCGCTGCCCCAGGTTCAAGCCGCGGCTTGATCCGCATTTACAGGGTTTGACCGAAATTGGCCGAGGCTGCGGACAAAGAGAGCAAGACCGAACAGGCGACGGAAAAGAAGATCCGTGACAGCCTCGACAAGGGGCAGATTCCCTTCGCCAAGGAGGTGCCGATCTTCGCCTCCTTTGTCGCGGCGCTGCTGTTCACCTTCTTTTTCGCGCGTGACACGGCGGTGCGGTTGAGCGACTTCCTGTCTGTTTTCCTCGAGAAGCCCGACGAATGGGTGCTGGGAACGAATGCGGATGCCGTCGGCCTCTATCAGCTCGTGTTCATGGAGATGGCGCGGGCACTGGTAATCATGCTGGCGATGATCGTGGTATTCGGACTTGGCGCCTCGCTGCTGCAGAACCCGCCGCAATTCGTCGGCGACCGGATCATGCCGAAACTGGAGCGCATCTCGCTCGCCAAGGGCTGGTCGCGGATATTCGGCGCCAAGGGCTTCGCCGAATTCGTCAAGTCGGTGGCCAAGATGGTGTTCGTGTCGGGCTTCCTGGTGCTCGTACTGCGCGATGCGCCGGCGCGGCTGCTTTCAGGCATGTCGACCAATCCGGCGGCGTTCGGCATCGTCGTGCTCGAACTGGCGGTCGAGATGCTGGTGACCATCACGCTCGTCATGGCGCTGATCTCGGTGGCCGACCTGATCTGGTCCCGC
>JAUYMV010000641.1 GCA_030698645.1 Mesorhizobium sp. | reverse complement strand
ACAGTCCTCGCGGCAAGAACTGTCGGCCGGGTTCCGCGCCATGCACTCCTACCGCGCAATCCCCAGCCGGATCTGCTTTTCGATCTCGATGATTGCGAAGAACGCAACCCCGACGCCGACGATCAGAACACCGTCCGCCAGAGGCACCGGGCGGGTGCCCAGCAGTGCCTGGAGCGGCGGAAGATAGGTGACGGCAAACTGCGCGGCGGTAATGCCGACGACCACGGCCCATACCACCTTCGTGCCACGCACCGCCGCCCAGGTCAGCGAGGTGCCGTGGATGTTGCGCACGAAGAAGAGATGGAAGATCTCGAGCACCACGATCGTGTTCATCGCCATGGTCCGCGCAAGCTCCTCCGGGTAGCCGCGGTCGATGGCATAGGCGAAGACGGCGAAGACCGCGGCAAGGAACAGCAGTCCAACCAGCACGACGTGCCAGACGAGTCCGCCCGACAGGATCGGCGCGTGCCGGGGACGTGGTGGTCGGGCCATCGTCCCCGCCTCTGTCGGCTCGAAGGCGAGCGCCAGCCCGAGCGTGACGCTGGTGATCAGGTTGACCCAAAGGATCTGCACCGCGGTGATCGGCAACGCGAGCCCGGCCAGCAGGGCGACGACCAGGACCATCGCCTCGCCCGCATTGGTCGGCAAGGTCCAGCTGATCACCTTCCGGAGATTGTCGTAGACCGTGCGCCCCTCGCGCACCGCGGCCGCGATCGAGGCGAAGTTGTCGTCGGCGAGCACGAGATCCGCCGCCTCCTTCGCCACTTCCGAGCCCTTCAGTCCCATGGCGATTCCCGCATCGGCACGCTTGAGGGCGGGCGCGTCGTTCACGCCGTCGCCCGTCATCGCCACGGACAGGCCGCTGGCCTGCAGTGCCGTCACGATCCTGAGCTTGTGCTCGGGGCTGGTGCGGGCAAAGACGTCCGTGCCCGCGACCTCGAGCGCGAGCTGCGCATCGTCGAGCTTGTCGAGATCGGCGCCGGTCAGCACCCGGTGATGGTTCTCCAGCCCGATCTGGGCGGCGATCGCAGCGGCGGTTCCCGCGTGGTCCCCCGTGATCATCTTGACCCGGATGCCGGCGGAGCGACACTCGGCCACGGCGGCGATCGCCTCGGGGCGCGGCGGATCGATCAGCCCGACGACGCCGAGGAAGGCGAGCCCTCCTTCCAGGCTCGCCGGATCGATCCGGTCTCCCGTCCCGGCGCATTCGGCGAGCGCCAGCACGCGCAGGCCGCGCCGGGCCAGCGCCTCGGCCCGCTTGTGCCAGTGGTGCCTGTCGATGCCGCCGCACATGCGCAGGATCCGCTCCGGCGCGCCCTTCACGTGCACCGTACGGCCGCCCGGGCCTTCGGTCAGCACGGCCATGAAGCGATGGCGCGAATCGAAGGGAATGGCGTCGAGCCGGGACACATCCATCCGCGGATCGGCCGCTGCCTTCGCGGCAAAGGCGAGCAGCGCACCCTCCATCGGGTCGCCCTCGACGATCCACCGACCATCGTCGCGCCGGCGCAGGTCCGCGTCGTTGCACAGCGCGGCGGCGCGGGCCAGGGCGGCGAGATCGCCGGCGGGCGTGATCGCGCCGTCCGGACCATATCCCTCGCCGGAGACCTCGAAGGCGCCCTCCGGCGTCTCGGCAACCGCGACCATCATCTCGTTGCGGGTCAAGGTGCCGGTCTTGTCGGTGCAGATGACCGATACCGACCCGATCGACTCGATCGCGGGAAGGCGGCGGACGATGGCGTTGCGGCGGGCCATCGCCTGGACTCCGACGGCCAGTGTGATGGTCATGACCGCGGGAAGTCCCTCCGGGATCGCCGCGACCGCAACGCCCACGACGACCATGAACATGTCCGAGAAGTCGCGATGGCCGATGAAATAGCCCCAGGCGAGCAGGAGGCCCGTAGACAACAGGATCAGCAGCGACAGCCAGCGCGCGAAATGGTCCATCTGCGCGACCAGCGGCGTGGTCAACTGCTCGACCCCTTCGAGGAGCCCGCCGATACGGCCGATTTCGGTCGCGGCGCCGGTGGCGACCACCAGTCCGCGCGCCGTGCCTTGCGTGACAAGGGTGCCCGACCAAAGCATCGACCGGCGGTCGCCCAGCGGCGCGTCGGTCGCGACCGGGGTCACGCCCTTCTCGACCGGAACGGACTCCCCGGTCAGGATCGCCTCCTGGGCCGCCAGCCCGCGCGCCTCGATCACACGCAGGTCGGCGGGAACCTTGTCGCCCGCCTCCAGGAGCACGATGTCGCCCGGCACCAGATCGGCGCCATGGATCGTCACCCGCGCGCCGTCGCGTAGCACCGCGGCCTTCGGGGCCAGCATCCCGCGGATCGCCGCCATCGCCGCCTCGGCCCTGCCCTCCTGCACGAAACCAATCAGCGCATTGGCGAGCACGACCGCGAGGATGACACCGGTGTCGACCCAGTGCTGCAGCGCGCCCGTCACGGCGGCGGCCGCAAGGAGGACGTAGATCAGGACATTGTGAAACTGCGCCGCCAGGCGCCAAAGCGGCCCACGCGAACGAATGACGGGCAGGCGATTGGGTCCGTACTTCGCCAGTTGGCCGGTTGCCTCGGCCGTGGTCAGGCCATCGGGTCGCGACGCAAGGGCGACGAGACACTGATCGACGGTCGAGCTGTGGGCATTTTCGGCGAGCATCCTGGCGTCCTTCCTCTCGGGTTGCCTCCCACGACAATTCCGTCTCGGGTCCCTGCGTCGGCGAACGGTCCCCCAGAAAGTCGGGCCGCGCCGGAAGATCGTCGCAGGACGCGGAACAGAACCGCTCGCGCTGCCCTGGGCCTTGACTTCGATCAAGTCGGACGGATTTGGCCAAGTTGCGCGGCAGGCGAGTACCTCGGGGGAATGCCCCGTCTGTTGCACTGCCGCACTGGCATTGAGGGGCGAAGCGTGCCGGTCATGCCGGTTTCGCTCGCCCCAGGAGATCCTTCAGAAGCGGCGGCAGCAGGCCCGGCAGGTCCTCGGCGATCAGGCCTGGGCCGAAACCGCTGCCGGCCTCGGCGTGCAGCCAGACGCCCGCGCAGGCCGCCTCGAAGGCCGGCATACCCTGCGCCAGCAGCCCGGCGATCATGCCGGCCAGCACGTCGCCGGAGCCGGCGGTGGCGAGCCACGGCGCGGCATTGGCGTTGATCGCGGCGCGGCCGTCGGGCGCGGCGATCACGCTGTCCGGCCCTTTCAGCACGACGCAGGCCCGTGACCGTTCCGCCGCCC
>JAUYMV010000514.1 GCA_030698645.1 Mesorhizobium sp. | reverse complement strand
GCGAACCTAGACGAAGGGCGCGGCGCCCGAAAGACCCAAGTGCCGATCTGGGCGATGTGCCGGCGTTGTCGCCGCCGCGCGAGGGCGTCGCCCCGGCTCGGGTCAGGCCAGTCGAGCCTGCGCGAGAGCGCCGGTGGACTTCGCGGCCATGAGGCCGGCCGTGTCCCCGACGAGGAGATGGTTGCGCCGCGCGAAGGCGACGAAGGTGGCGCGCGCGAGGTCCGCGTCGATCTCCCCGTCGAGCGCTGCCCGGCAGGCCTTCAGGGCAATGTCGTGATCCGACGTTCGCATCGACCGCGGCCATTCGTTGAGCAAGGCAAAGGCGTCCACGACGCTGTCGATCCGGGCCGGATAGCCGAACCCGAAGAGGACATGCACGGGACGTTCGAAAGCGGTGTTGTTCACGGAACTCCTCCCAGCAGACGTTTGCAGACGAAGGCGGCCCGCACGCGAGACGTGCGGGCCGCTTTCCTGTCAGTAGTCCATGCCGCCGCCGGGCATGGCGGGCACGGCGGCGTCCTTCTTCGGCTTTTCGGCGATCATCGCCTCGGTGGTCACCAGCAGTCCGGCGACGGAGGCCGCGTCCTGCAGCGCCGTGCGCACCACCTTGGCCGGATCGATGACGCCCTGCTTGTAGAGATCGCCGAACTCGTTGGTCTGGGCATTCCAGCCCCAGCCGAATTCGCTCTTCTCGCGCAGCTTGCCGACGATGATCGAGCCTTCCGCGCCGGCATTCTCGGCGATCTGGCGCACCGGCGCCTCGATCGCCCGGCGCACGATCTCGACGCCGGTCCGCTGGTCGGCATTTTCGACCGCGACACCGTCAAGCGCCTTGGCCGCCCTGAGCAGCGCCACGCCGCCGCCCGGCAGCACTCCCTCCTCGACGGCCGCCCGCGTTGCGTGCAGCGCATCGTCGACGCGGTCCTTCTTCTCCTTGACCTCGACTTCGGTCGAGCCGCCGACGCGGATGACGGCGACGCCGCCGGCGAGCTTCGCCAGCCGCTCCTGCAGCTTCTCGCGGTCGTAGTCCGACGTCGTCTCCTCGATCTGCGCCTTGATCTGCGCGACGCGGCCGTTGATCTCGTTCTTCGAGCCGGCGCCGTCGACGATGGTCGTGTTCTCCTTCTCGATCACCACCTTCCTGGCTCGGCCGAGCATGGCGAGCGTGACGTTTTCGAGCTTGATGCCGAGATCTTCCGAAACGGCCGTGCCGCCCGTCAGGATCGCAATATCCTCCAGCATCGCCTTGCGGCGGTCGCCGAAGCCGGGCGCCTTGACGGCGGCGACCTTGAGCCCGCCGCGCAGCTTGTTGACGACCAGCGTCGCCAGCGCCTCGCCCTCGACGTCCTCGGCGATGATCAGCAGCGGCTTGCCGGACTGCACCACGGCCTCGAGCACGGGCAGCATGGCCTGCAGATTGCCGAGCTTCTTCTCGTGGATCAGCACATAGGGCTCGTCGAGCTCGACCCGCATCTTGTCCTGGTTTGTGACGAAATAGGGCGAGAGATAGCCGCGATCGAACTGCATGCCTTCGACGACCTCGAGCTCGGTCTCGGCGGTCTTGGCCTCCTCGACCGTGATGACGCCCTCGTTGCCCACCTTCTCCATCGCCTCGGCTAGGAAGCGGCCGATGTCGGCATCGCCGTTGGCCGAGATGGTGCCGACCTGGGCGATCTCGTCGTTGCGGGTGACCTTCCGGGCGTTCGCCTTCAGCTCAGCGACGACGGCGTCGACCGCCTTGTCGATGCCGCGCTTCAGGTCCATCGGGTTCATGCCCGACGCGACGGCCTTGGCGCCTTCCCGGACGATGGCCTGGGCCAGCACGGTAGCGGTCGTGGTGCCGTCGCCGGCGATGTCATTGGTCTTGGACGCGACCTCGCGCACCATCTGGGCGCCCATGTTCTCGAACTTGTCTTCAAGTTCGATCTCCTTGGCGACGGTGACGCCGTCCTTGGTGATGCGCGGCGCGCCGAACGATTTCTCGATGACGACGTTGCGGCCCTTGGGGCCGAGCGTGACCTTCACCGCATTCGCGAGAATGTCGACGCCGCGCAGCATCTTCTCGCGCGCCTCGGTGTGAAATTTGACTTCCTTGGAAGCCATGGGATGACTCCTTTCTAGGCAGCTATCGTTGACTGATTACTGTCGGGAAGCCGTCAGGCGGCCTTCCTGATCGAGGCCTGCACCTCGATGATGCCCATCACGTCGCTTTCCTTCATGATGAGCAGGTCTTCCCCGTCGAGCCGGATTTCCGTGCCGGACCATTTGCCGAACAGGATGCGGTCGCCGGCCTTCACGTCGAGCGGACGCAGCTGGCCGGACTCGTCGCGGGCGCCGGGGCCGACGGCGATGACCTCGCCCTCCATCGGCTTTTCCTTGGCGGTGTCGGGGATGATGATGCCGCCGGCCGTCTTCTCTTCGGCCTCGATGCGGCGGACCAGGAGTCGGTCGTGCAGTGGACGGAACGTCATATCGTTCTCCCTTGGGACAAACAGGTTTGAGAGGTTCCTCCGCGCCGGCCGCGGGCGACCCGCGCGGGGCGCGCGACCCATGCGGCATCGCGCGGGAAAATGTATGGTTTTCCGTTTTCGGCTTTTCAAGACCGTTGCGCAAAAATTTTGGCACGCCCCCCACCCGGCTGCTAGCGGACTGAAAACATGAAGCTATCCGGGCGCAGAACCGCATGTCGGGTCTTGAAATCTGCCGCGCTTCATCCAAAATCGTTATCGCCGGGCGGAGGCCCCGGCCGACCCATTCGACCAAGGAGACCAGGACACGGAGGACCCAGATGGAACGCAAATGCTCCCCCTTCATCCCTTCTCTCGCGCCCGACGCGGCCGACCTGACGCTCGACCGCCTGCTTCACCCGGCGCGCTTCTACGCCCATCCGAACGACGTTCTGGCCGATCCGTCGCTCGATGTCCGCGCCCGGCGCGCCATCCTGTCCTCATGGGCATCCGACGCCTGCGCGGTGGAATCGATGCCTGCGCTGCGCCAGCCGCCGGGCGCGCCGCGGCCCGTGGCGTTCGACGATATCATGGACGCCCTGCGCGCCCTCGATGCCGATGCCGAACCCTCGCCGCTCGGCACGGTCTCGGGCGAGGCGCTCGAGCGGCATTACCTCGACGCCTGATCTGGAGACGCGCATGACGAGCAGGGAATTCCGGTTGCAGATGCGGGGCTACGGGCTGACCACGGCGGAAATCCACTACCGCCTGCCCGATCATCCCGGCCTGCTGCAGCTTTATATCTGGCAGGACTACGATCTCGCGCCGGAATTTCCGACGCTGAAGGGCTTTCTCGGCTTCTGGGAACGTGAGTTGCACGGCGCGCTCCATTCGGTGCGCGTCGCGCATCATGGCCTGATCGGTCCGGCCGAATGGCGGGCCGTCGACGGGATCATCGCGCTGCACTGATTACAGCGTGCATCCGCCCGCGAAGGCTGGCACAGGCCTCCGCGGCGGTGTTCGCGGGCCTGGCGCCTGGCGCAATACTCTCTCGCTCTGTCAGATGGAATCGGGTGGCGGAAACGCCGTCGCTGCCCTATCGAGCCTCCTTCGATTCAGTCGCCGAAAGAGCCGTCCCGCATGACCGTCGCCTCCGCCATCCCTACGTCCCAGAAGCCGATGAGCGCGGCCCTCTGGGGACTGCTGCTGCTGCTTGGCGCGATCTGGGGCGGCGCCTTCTTTTTCGTCGGCATCGCGGTCGCCGAGATCCAGCCGCTGACATTGGTGCTGTTGCGCGTGGCGACCGCCGCCCTCCTGCTGCAGGTCTGGCTGCGCATCCGCGGCCTGTCCTTCGCCACGGTGCTGCCGGTGGCCGGATCCTTCTTCGGGCTGGCTTTGCTCAACAATGTCGTTCCGTTTTCGCTGATGTTCATCGGCCAGACGGCGATCGGCGCGGGCCTCGCCTCCGTTCTGAACGCCACCACGCCGTTCTGGACTCTCATCATTGCCGGGCTCCTCGTGCGCGATGAGAGGCTCACCTTCAACCGCGCAGCCGGCATTCTGCTTGGCATCGCCGGGACGGCGGTGATGATCGGGCCGGGGCTAGCCGCCGGCATAGGCGGGCCGGTCTGGGCAAAATTCTGCCTGATCGGCACGGCGCTGAGCTATGCCTGCGCCTTCACCTTCGCCAGGCGCCTGAAGGGCATCGAGCCGGAGATCGTCGCGACCGGCCAGCTCACCGCCTCGGCGATCATCATGCTGCCGATCGTTCTGCTGGTCGACGGCGTGTCGGGCGCGGCGGGCGCGAGCCTGTCCACATGGGCCGCGGTCGCCGCGCTTGCCTCGCTGTCGACGGCCTTCGCCTACATCATCTTCTTCAACCTGATCGCCAAAGCGGGATCGACCAACACCTCGCTGGTGACGCTAATCGTGCCCGTCAGCGCCATCCTGCTTGGCGTCCTCTTCCTCGGCGAGCGGCTGGAACTTTTCGAGGTGGGCGGCATGGCGCTGATCGGCCTCGGCCTGGCAACCATCGACGGGCGACTGTTCAACCGGCGCTAGCGGGCCTTCTGGCGCAATGGAAAACAGCAGACTTCGCCGTCCCCTTCATGCGAGAGGAGAACTGGCGCAGCGGACCATAACCGCTGGCCACCATGCCGGGGAGGCAACATGCAGTCCGTCGTCGCCATTCTCGACGCAATAGCCGAGGGCCGTTCGACGCCACGCGACGCGGTCGCGGCGAGCCTCGACGCCATCGCCGCGCACGACCGCGGCATCGGCGCCTTCGAGGCGATAGCCGATCGCGACGCGGTGCTGGACGCCGCCGGTCGGGCGACCGGCCCGCTTGCCGGCATTGCCGTCGGCATCAAGGATATCTTCGACACGTTCGACCTGCCGACCACCTACGGTTCGCCGCTCTATGCGGGCCATCGCCCGCGCGCGGACGCCGCCCTCGTCGCCATGATCCGCGCCGCCGGCGCCTCGGTCGTCGGCAAGACGGTGACGACGGAATTCGCCTTCCTCAACCCGGCGCGCACCCGCAACCCGCGCAACGTGGCGCATACGCCGGGCGGCTCATCATCCGGTTCCGTTGCGGCAATCTCCGCCTCCATGATACCGGCCGCCATCGGCACCCAGACCGGTGGCTCGATCATCCGGCCCGCCTCCTATTGCGGCGTCGCCGGCTACAAGCCGAGTTTTCGGCTGGTGCCGACGGTCGGCGCGAAAACCTTCTCCTGGTCGCTCGACACCGCCGGCTTCTTCGCGGCAGGCGTCGCCGATGTCGCGCGCTTCGCCGCGCTCGTCACCGGCCGGTCGCTCGACGTCACCCCGGTCGATCCGGCCGGCCTTCGTGTCGGCGTCTATCGCGGCGCCATCTGGAACGAGGCGACGCCGGCCATGCAGGACGCCCTCGCCCGCGCGGCGGACATCGCGGCGCAAGCGGGCGCAAGCGTCGTCGACATGGACGAGACGTCCGCCCTTGCCGCCGGCCGCGACGCGCACGCCACGATCCAGAACTTCGAGGCCGGCCTTGCCATGGCGCACGAGTTCACGCATCACCGCGCTGAGCTGAGTTCGATCCTGCGCAAGACGCTCGCCGACGGCCGGCTGATCGGCCCGGAGGCCTATGACAAGGCGCGCGCCGCCGCGCGCCAGGCGCGCCACGCCGCGACCGCGCTGTTCGACCGGGTCGATGTCCTGCTGGCGCCATCGGCGCCAGGCGTCGCCCCGGTCGGCCTCGAATCGACCGGCAGCCCGATCTTCAACAAGCTCTGGACACTCACCGGCAATCCGTGCGTCAACGTTCCCGGCCTGAAAGACCCGTTCGGCATGCCGCTTGGGATCCAACTTGTCGCCCGTTTCGGCCGCGACCAACTGGCGCTTTCGGCGGCGCA
>JAUYMV010000631.1 GCA_030698645.1 Mesorhizobium sp. | reverse complement strand
AAGCGCTCGCCCTCCGAGTTGACCAGATAGCCGCCCTCGCCGCGCGCGCCCTCGGTGATCAGGCAGCCGGCGCCGTAGATGCCGGTCGGATGGAACTGCACGAATTCCATGTCCTGCAGCGGCAGGCCGGCGCGCGCGACCATGCCGTTTCCGTCGCCGGTGCAGGTGTGCGCCGACGTCGCCGAGAAGTAGGTGCGGCCGTAGCCGCCGGTCGCCAGCACCACCATCTTGGCCGAAAAGCGGTGGATCGTGCCGTCGTCGAGGTTCCAGGCGACGACGCCCGTGCAACGGCCGTCGGTGATGATCAGGTCGAGCGCGAAATACTCGATGAAGAACTGCGCGTTGTGCTTGAGCGACTGGCCGTAGAGCGTGTGCAGGATAGCGTGGCCGGTGCGGTCGGCCGCCGCGCAGGTGCGCTGCACCGGGGGGCCGTCGCCATAGTTCATCATCATGCCGCCGAACGGCCGCTGGTAGATCCTGCCGTCCTCGGTGCGGCTGAACGGGACGCCGTAGTGCTCGAGTTCGTAAACGGCGGCGGGCGCCTCGCGCACCATGTATTCCTGCGCATCGGTGTCGCCCAGCCAGTCCGACCCCTTGACGGTGTCGAACATGTGCCATTGCCAGGAATCCGGCCCCATGTTGGCCAGCGACGCGGCGATGCCGCCCTGCGCCGCGACCGTATGCGAGCGGGTCGGAAAGACCTTGGTGATGCAGGCCGTCTTCAGCCCCTGCTCGGCCATGCCGAGCGTGGCGCGAAGTCCCGCGCCGCCGGCGCCCACCACCACCACGTCGAACGTGTGGTCGACATAGGTGTAGGCCTTGCCGCCCGCGGCCGGAGATGTCGTTGGATTGGCCAAGCTCAGCCTCCGAATGCGATTTTCAGGAGCGAGAAGGCGCAGGCCGCGCCGATCGCCAGGGGAAGGAAGATGTTGAGCATGACCAGCGCGACCTTGAGGCCGCCATGGATGTAGTCCTCGATGATCGACTGCATGCCGAGCTTCATGTGGACGAGCGCCGAGACCAGGATCAGCAGCACCGCGAGCGCGACCAGCGGGTGCGCCAGCGTCGCGCGCACCTCGGCATAGCCGGCGCCGTTCAGCGAGACGATCAGGCCGACGAAGAACAGGATCAGCGGTACGTTGGCGACGGCCGTCAGGCGCTGGCGCCAGAAATGGCCGGTGCCCTCGCGCGCCGAACCGAGGCCGCGGACGCGGCCGAGCGGGGTGCGCATGCCTTGTGTCTTGCTCATCGGCTCAACTCCGCGCCACGAAAACGGCCGCCCAGATGAGCAGCGTCAGGACGAGCGATCCCGC
>JAUYMV010000627.1 GCA_030698645.1 Mesorhizobium sp. | reverse complement strand
CGACGACGTCACCCGACTGTCGGAGGAAATCGAACGGCTGCACAAATCCTGCCGCCGGCTGATTTGGCTCAACCCCCTGCTGCGCTTCGACGGTTTCGAGCCGCGGGCCAGGGGCGTGCGCGCCATGCTGCCGCATGTCGACGAGTTTCGCGCGGTTCACACGCTGAACGCGCTTGCAGACCTTTGCGCCTCGCTCTCGTCGTCGCGCAGCCGCGACTCCGATCCGCGCCGCTGGATGGCGCTTGGCGGGAGGCACGCGGCATGAGCATAATTCAAACCGGAGGATCCGACATGGATGCATCGTCGACGCTGGATCGAACGCGCGATCCGCTGATGATCGCGGAGGATTGGCAAAACGCCGGCCGCCAGGTCGCCATCGCCACAGTGGTGGAAACCTGGGGTTCCGCGCCGAGGCCGGTCGGCAGCCATCTCGTCATCGACGCGGAGGGCAATTTCCACGGCTCGGTTTCCGGCGGTTGCGTCGAGGGCGCCGTGGTTTCGGAGGCGGCGGACGTGATCGAAACCGGACAGCCGCGCATGCTCGACTTCGGCGTTGCGGATGAAACCGCCTGGCAGGTGGGGCTTTCCTGCGGCGGCCGCATCCGGGTCTATGTCGAGCGGCTGGGCTGAACGATGGACACGCAGTCGCTCCGCCGTCTCAACGAAGCGCGCCTTGCCCGCCGCGCCGCCATCCTGGTGACCGATTTCGACGACGCCAGCGATCACCTCGTCTTCGAGGGCGAGCGCGTATCGGCCGGTCTCGACGCCGCGATCGCGCGGGCGTTTCGCTCTGGCAAATCGGGTTCGGTCGAGGCGGACGGCAAATCGTTCTTCCTCAACGTGCATCTGCCGCCGCCGCGTCTGGTCGTCATCGGCGCGGTGCACATCAGCCAGGCGCTGGCGCCGATGGCGAAACTCGCCGGCTACGACATCGAGATCATCGATCCGCGCACCGCTTTCGCCACGCCGGAGCGTTTTCCGGACGTCACGCTGCACGCCGACTGGCCGGAGAATGTGCTGCAGAATCAGCCGTTCGACGCCTATACGGCGGTCGCCGCCGTGACCCACGATCCCAAGATCGACGATTTCGCGCTGAAGGCCGCGCTCGACGCCGGCTGCTTCTATGTCGGCGCGCTCGGCAGCAGGAAGACGCATGCCAAGCGCGTCGAGCGGTTGACCGCGTCGGGCGTGAGCGAACGGCGCATCGCGTCGATCCATTCGCCGATCGGTCTCGACATCGGCGCGTCGAGCCCGGCCGAGATCGCCGTCGCGGTGCTGGGCGAGGTCATCAACGCGTTCCGCTCGCGCGGATTGGCCGAGGCGCGGGACGAGGCGGCGTGAAATTCGGGCCGATACCGGTCGAGCAGGCGGCAGGCGCCATCCTGGCGCATGCGACGTCGGCCGGCAGCCTGCGCCTGCGCAAGAGCCATCGCCTGACCGAGGCCGACGTGGCGGCGCTGCTCGGCGCCGGCATCCGCGAAATCATCGCCGCAGTGCCGGCCCCCGGCGACCTTGACGAGAACGCGGCGGCGTCGGCGATCGCAAGCGCGCTGCGCACCCGCCATGTCGCGGCAAAGCCGGCGGCGACCGGCCGCGTCAATCTGCATGCGACCGCAGGCGGCGTGTTCACCGTCGACAAGGCCCTGATCGACGCCATCAACGCGATCGATCCAGCGGTGACCATCGCGACATTGGCGCAGCATGCCGCCGTGACCGAAGGCCAGATGGTGGCGACCGTCAAGATCATCCCGTTCGCAGTCCCGAAAAGCGTAATGGACCAAGTGCTTGCGCTGGCAAGCGGAATCGATGCCTTCGCCGTTCATCCATTTCGTGCGATGCGCGTCGCGCTCATCCAGACAGTGCTTGCCAGCCTGAAGGAGAGCGTTCTCGACAAGACCGCGCGGGTGACCGAAGCGCGACTGGCGCGCTCGGGCAGCCGCATCGCGCAGGAGCGCCGCGTGCCGCATGACGCCGCCGCCGTCGCCAGCGAGATCTCGGACATGATTGGCGAAAGTGACATGGTCATCCTGTTCGGCGCCTCGGCGATGAGCGACCCGGAGGACGTGATCCCCGCCGCGATCAGGGCGGCGGGCGGCAAGATCATCCGCGCGGGCATGCCGGTCGATCCCGGCAATCTCCTCGTTCTGGGAACGCTCGACGGCAAACCTGTCCTCGGCGCGCCGGGCTGCGCGCGCAGCCCGAAGGAGAACGGATTTGACTGGGTGCTTGATCGGCTGATGGCCGGGCTGGCGGTGACCGATGGCGACATTGCCGGGATGGGCGTCGGCGGACTGCTGATGGAGATTCCGACGCGGCCGCAGCCGCGCGAGGAGATCAGCCGGAGCCGGGCGGCGCCGGAGGTTCACGCGGTGCTTCTGGCGGCGGGCCGCTCGAGCCGCATGGGCGGGCCCAACAAGCTGCTCGCCGAATTCGATCGCGTTCCGCTGGTGCGCCGGACCGCCGAGCGCGTGCTGGGCAGCCGCGCGCGGTCGGTGACCGTCGTCACCGGCCACCAGGGCGATCGGGTCGAGGCGGCGCTGTCGGGCCTGCGCGTCACATTTGCCGACAATCCGGACTATGCGAGCGGACTGGCCAGTTCGCTGAAGGCGGGCGTCGCCGCGCTGCCGGCTGCTGCCGCCGGCGCCATGATCGTGCTGGGCGACATGCCGGGCGTGGCGGCCGCCGATCTCGCCCGGCTGATCGGCGCTTTCGAACGGGCGGGCGGAAGCGCCATCGTGCGCGCCACCCATGACGGCAAGCGCGGCAATCCGGTCATCCTGCCGCGCGCCGTGTTCGCCGACATCGCCGCGATCCAGGGCGACACCGGCGCCCGGCATATCGTGGAAGCGAGCGCGATCGAGGTCATCGACGTCGAGATCGGCAAGGCGGCCAGCGTCGACGTCGACACGCCGGACGCCATGCGCGAAGCGGGCGGCGTGCTGCAGGACTGATTGTCCGCCACGCTCTCCGGAGGCTGGCGACCGCCGGTCCGGGACGCTAGAGTCCGCCGATGCGGATTCTCCCAGTCTTCATCGCCCTGTTTTTCGGTCTCGCGCCCGGCGCCGCGCAGGCGCTCGAACTGAAACCCTACAAGGACCAGCTCTTCGCCTATCCGAAAACGCTCGCCGAGGCCGATGGCGGCGGCTTCGTCACGGTGGACTACCAGGAAATGCGCGACATCAACGCGCGAGACGAGATTCCCGAACGCCGCGTCAAGCCGGATTATGTTCAGCTCTCGGTGCGCAGCGTGCAGAAGGACCTCGTGGTCGCAACATCTGCAGGCGCGATCGCCCATGTCGCCGCCGGCAAGACGGAGGGTGCTTCGGTCATCACGGTCTACCTTCACGGACAGGGGGGCAGCCGCAGGCAGGGCGTCGACGACTTCACCTTCGGCGGCAATTTCAACCGCATCAAGAACCTGATGTGGC
>JAUYMV010000619.1 GCA_030698645.1 Mesorhizobium sp. | reverse complement strand
ACGGGCACTGGCGGCATTCGGGCGTGTAGAGCGGGATGACGTGGTCGCCCTTCTTGAGGCTGGTGACGCCCTTGCCGACATCGACGACGATTCCGGCGCCCTCATGGCCGAGGATGGCCGGAAAGATGCCCTCCGGATCGGCGCCCGAAAGGGTAAACTCGTCGGTGTGGCAGATGCCGGTCGCCTTGATCTCGACCAGCACCTCGCCCTCGCGCGGCCCTTCGAGGTCCACTTCCATGATTTCCAGCGGTTTTCCAGCTGCGACGGCGACTGCGGCGCGGGTTTTCATGGGCGTTCCTTTCTGAGCGACAGCGGCGGAAACTTTCAGGAATCTCGCGCCGCATCAAGTCCGGTGAAAAGTTTGCGCTGGTCAATTTACAGCGGCGGCGAACAAGATAGGTTGCGTCCATGTTCGTCAACCTTGCGCTCGGCACACTGGTCATCTCGGCGACCGTCATCGTCCACACCTTCGGTCTCATCGAAGTCACGCGCCTCGTGAACATCGCCACGGCGCGGTTTCCGATGCACGGCCATCGCAGCCGCGTCATCCAGATGATCGCGACGGTTCTCGGCCTCTTCGCGGTCATGACCGTGGAGGTCTGGCTGTGGGCGGCCTGCCACTACGCGCTCGGCGTGGTGCAGGACTTCGAAACCGCGCTCTACTTCTCGCTGGTGACATTTTCCACCGTCGGTTACGGCGACGCTGTTCCGGTCCGGGAATGGCGGATCTTCGCGGCCCTCGAAGGGATCAACGGCTTCCTGCTCATCGGCTGGTCGACGGCCTATCTGATCGCGGCGGGCGTGCGCGTCGGGCCGTTCAAGAGCGGCGAGCATTTCTAAGCCATACCGTTCGTGCCCGGCTTGAGGATGATTCCACAAAGCCCTAAAGCTGGCCGCCCGGAGGACCAGAACCGCATGTTCACGAAGATACTGATCGCCAATCGCGGCGAGATCGCCTGTCGCGTCATCAAGACCGCGCGCAAGATGGGAATCGCCACCGTCGCGGTCTATTCGGACGCCGACCGCGAGGCGGTGCATGTCGAGATGGCGGACGAAGCGGTGCATATCGGTCCGGCGGCGGCATCGCAGAGCTATCTGGTCGCCGAAAAAATCATCGCGGCCGCCAAGGCGACCGGCGCGCAGGCGGTGCATCCGGGCTATGGCTTCCTATCGGAACGGGCGTCCTTCTGCGAGGCGCTGGAGGCCGAAGGCATCATCTTCATCGGACCCAAGCCCAAGGCGATCCGCGCCATGGGCGACAAGATCGAATCGAAGAAGTTCGCCAACGCGGCGAAGGTCTCCACCGTGCCGGGATGGCTCGGCGTCATCGAGAACGCCGAGCACGCGGTCAAGATCGCCGGCGAGATAGGCTATCCGGTGATGCTGAAGGCGTCGGCCGGCGGCGGCGGCAAGGGCATGCGCATCGCCTGGAACGAGGCGGAGGCGCGCGAAGGCTTCCAGTCGTCCCGCAACGAGGCGCAGAGCTCGTTCGGCGACGACCGCATCTTCATCGAAAAGTTCATCGTCGATCCGCGCCACATCGAAATCCAGGTGCTGGGCGACGCGCATGGCAACTGCCTCTATCTCGGCGAGCGCGAGTGCTCGATCCAGCGCCGTAACCAGAAGGTCGTGGAGGAGGCGCCGTCGCCTTTCCTGGATGAGGCAACAAGGCGGGCCATGGGCGAACAGTCGGTGGCGCTCGCCAAGGCCGTCGACTACCAGAGCGCCGGCACGGTGGAGTTCATCGTCGACAAGGATCGCAATTTCTATTTCCTCGAGATGAACACGCGGCTGCAGGTCGAGCACCCGGTGACCGAACTCGTCACCGGCATCGATCTGGTCGAACAGATGATCCGCGTCGCCTATGGCGAGAAGCTGGCGCTCGAGCAGAGCGACATCAAGCTGAACGGCTGGGCGGTCGAGAGCCGGCTCTACGCCGAGGACCCCTATCGCAACTTCCTGCCGTCGATCGGCCGGCTGACGCGCTACCGGCCGCCGGAGGAGGGGCGTTTCGGCGACATCGTCGTGCGCAACGATACCGGCGTGGTCGAGGGATCGGAGATCTCGATGTTCTACGATCCGATGCTGGCGAAGCTGTGCACCTGGGCGCCGACGCGCGCCGAGGCGATCGACGCGATGGCCGAGGCGCTCGACAGCTTCGTCGTCGACGGCATCCAGCACAACATCCCGTTCCTCTCCGCCCTCATGCAGCATCCGCGCTGGCGCGAGGCGCGGCTGTCGACGGGCTTCATCGCCGAGGAGTTTCCCGACGGTTTTGCCCCGATCGTGCCGGACGAGGCGGATCGCAACACGCTGGCTGCGATCGCGCTCGCCGTCGAACTGTTGCGGCGCGACCGGCTCGACCGCATGTCCGACCGGCTGGCGCCGCATTCGGGCGCGCTGAAGCGCGACTGGGAGGTGCGCATCGGCGACGACTACGTGCCGGTGTCGATCCTGGAGGGCATGATTTCCATTCCGCTCGAAGCGGATGTCTCGGTCGCCGGCGGCGCGCCCCTGACGATCGTCTCGGACTGGCGGCCGGGCGAGGCGGTCTGGCGCGGCACGGTCGGCGGCCGGCCTATCGCCGCGCAGATTCGCCAGGCGGTGAACGGCATCCGCATCGCCTGGAAAGGCATGGCGGTGACCGCGCGGCCGATGCTGCCGCGGATCGCCGAGCTCGAACGGCTGATGCCGGTGAAGGTGCCGCCGGACACCTCGAAGCTGCTGCTCTGCCCGATGCCGGGGCTCGTCGTGTCGATCGCGGTGATAGATGGCCAGGAGGTCAAGGCCGGCGAAACGCTCGCCGTCGTCGAGGCGATGAAGATGGAAAACGTGCTGCGCGCCGAACGCGATCTGACGGTCGTCAAGATCAACGCCAAGCCCGGCGACAGCCTGGCGGTCGACGCCGTGATCATGGAGTTCGGCTGAGGCCCGGATCAGCCGTGGTGGAAATAGGTCTTGTTGACGATTTGCCAGCGCCCGTCATGCTCGAGCAGCGTCAGATAGTCGGTGAAGCGGGCGCCGAGATATTCGTCCGTGACCTTCACCGTCGCGACGTCGCCGGTCATATCGAGTGTCAGGATGTCGAAGGACGCCTTGGTCCCGAGAGGTGCCGGGCCGGCCGCCGCGCAACTGGCGATGAAATCCTCTAGCGACAGCCATTCGAGCGTGTCTTCGTAGTGTCCGACGACCACCCCCGCCGGATGGAAGGCGCGCCGCAGCTTCGCTTCGTCGGCGAAGACCATGCCCTCGACATAGTCCGATACGGTCGCCTCGACCGCATCCCGCCGTGCATCCGATGCCCCCATCATGTTTTCTCCGCCTGCATTGTCCCGCATCCACATTATACGAGCCTGCTGACGCGGTGAAGCGCTGGACATGAGCTGCCAACTTTCCGAAAGATGGTGTCCGATTCTCTGAGTTCAGTGCAGGCCATGGCAAACGAACCGCGCATCCGGGATCCGCTGCGTCGCGAGGCGGCCGAACGCAACGCGCCGCGGCCGGCGGTTCCGGCGCGCCCGTTCATCCATCTGCGCGTCCACTCGGCCTATTCTCTGCTCGAAGGCGCATTGCCGATCTCGAAGGTCGTCGCCCAAGCCGTCAAGGATGGCGCGCCGGCCATCGCCGTCACCGACACGAACAATCTCTTCGGCGCGCTGGAGTTCGCCCAGAAGGCGACCAAGGAGGGCGTCCAGCCGATCATCGGCGTTCAGCTCGACATCGCCTTCGAGCCCGAAACGGCGGATCACAATGGCGGCTTCAATCCGGGCCACAGACGCGGCCGGCCGCTCTTTCCGGTCGTGCTCATCGCCGCCGACGAGGCAGGCTATTCGAGCCTCGTGCGCCTGGTCAGCCGCGCCTATCTCGACAATCCGGCGGATGCCGGCGTCTATGCGGAGGCCGACTGGCTTGCCGGCCACTCGGACGGGCTGATCTGCCTGACCGGGGGAGAGCGCGGCCCCGTCGGCGCCTCGCTGAAGGACGACCATCCCGCGCTTGCAGCCGCCCGTCTCGACGCATTGGCTGCCGCCTTCGGCGACCGGCTCTATGTCGAACTGCAACGCCCCGCCGGCTATGACCGGGCGGTCGAAGCGGCGACCATCGCGCTCGCCTACGATCGCCGCCTGCCGCTGGTGGCGACCAACGAGGCGTTCTTCCTGGCGCGCGACGACTATGACGCGCACGACGCGCTGATCGCGATCGCCGAAGGCAGCGTCGTCGCGGTCGACGACCGGCGCCGCCTGACGCCCGACAATTTTCTGAAAAGCCAGGCCGAAATGGCCGAGCTGTTCGCCGACCTGCCCGAGGCGATCGACAACACGATCGAGGTGGCGCTGCGCTGCTCCTATTTCCCGAAGAACCGCAACCCGATCCTGCCGCGCTTTACCGGCGGCGGCGACGACCCGGAGGCCGCGTTGAAGGCGGAGGCCGGCGAACTGCGCCGCCAGGCGCGCGAGGGCCTGGCGATGCGGCTGGAGACGTTCGGCACCAGCGCCGGCTACGACGCCTTCAACTATTCGGAGCGGCTGGAATTCGAGCTCGAGGTTATCGAGCGGATGAAGTATCCGGGCTATTTTCTCATCGTCGCCGACTTCATCCAATGGGCGAAGGCGCAAGGCATTCCCGTCGGGCCGGGGCGCGGTTCGGGCGCCGGCTCGCTGGTCGCCTATGCGCTGACCATCACCGACGTCGATCCGCTGCGCTTCTCGCTGCTGTTCGAGCGCTTCCTCAATCCTGACCGCGTCTCGATGCCCGACTTCGACATCGACTTCTGCCAGGACCGCCGCGACGAGGTGATCCGCTACGTGCAGCAGAAATACGGCCGCGACCAGGTGGCGCAGATCATCACGTTTGGAACGCTGCAGGCCCGCGCCGTGCTGCGCGACGTCGGCCGGGTGCTGCAGATGCCGTATGGCCAGGTCGACCGGCTCTGCAAGATGGTGCCGCAGAATCCGGCCAATCCGGTGACGCTCGCCCAGGCGATCGAGGGTGAGCCGCGCTTCCAGGAGGAGATCGAGCGCGAGCCGATCGTGCAGACGCTGCTCGACATCGCGCAGAAGCTGGAAGGCCTCTACCGGCACGCCTCGACGCACGCCGCCGGCATCGTCATCGGCGACCGGCCGCTGTCGGAACTCGTGCCGATGTACCGCGACCCGCGCTCCGACATGCCGGTGACGCAGTACAACATGAAATATGTCGAGCAGGCCGGGCTGGTGAAGTTCGACTTTCTCGGCCTGAAGACGCTGACCGTGCTCGACACGGCAGTGAAGCTCATCAAGCGCCGCGGCATCGAGATCGACCTGGCCAAGCTGCCGCTCGACGACGAGAAGACCTACGCCATGCTGTCGCGCGGCGAGGTGGTCGGCGTGTTCCAGGTGGAATCGGCCGGCATGCGCAAGGCGCTGATCGGCATGAAGCCGGACCGGATCGAGGACATCATCGCGCTGGTCGCGCTCTACCGGCCGGGCCCGATGGAGAACATCCCGACATACAATGCGCGCAAGCACAAAGAAGAGGAGATGGCGTCGATCCATCCCAAGATCGACCATCTGGTGGCCGAGACGCAGGGCGTCATCGTCTACCAGGAACAGGTCATGCAGATCGCGCAGGAGCTGTCCGGCTATACGCTCGGCGAAGCCGACCTGCTGCGCCGCGCCATGGGCAAGAAGATCCGCGCCGAAATGGAGGTGCAGCGTGTCCGCTTCGTGTCGGGCGCGGTCGAGCGTGGCGTCGAGAAGGGCAAGGCCGATTTCATCTTCGACCTGCTGGCCAAGTTCGCCGACTACGGCTTCAACAAGTCGCACGCGGCAGCCTATGCGATCGTGTCCTACCAGACGGCGTTCCTGAAGGCGCACTACCCGGTCGAGTTCCTCGCCGCGTCGATGACGCTCGACATGTCGAACACCGACAAGCTGGCGGATTTTCGCCAGGACGCGATCCGGCTCGGCATCGACGTCGTGCCGCCGTCGGTCAAGACGTCCGACCGCGACTTCGAGGTCGACGGCAACCGCATCTTCTATTCGCTGGCCGCCATCAAGGGCGTCGGCGAGGCGGCGGTGCGCCACATCATGGAGCGGCGCCGGGAAAAGCAGTTCGAGGATCTGGAGGATTTCTGCGAGCGGGTCGATCCGCGAATCGCCGGGAAACGCGTCTTTGAAAGCCTGATCCAGGCCGGCGCCTTCGACTGCTTCGGCCATGAGCGCGCCGCCATGATGGCGGGAATCGAGCGCATGATGGGGCTGGCGTCGCGCGCTTCGGAAGACGCCGCGCTCGGCATGACGGACATGTTCGGTTCCGCGTCGGCGGCGCGTCAGCAGAAGCTGCATCTGCCCGCGACCGAGGCCTGGCCGCCGGCGGAGCGCCTGCAGCGTGAGTTCCAGGCGGTCGGCTTCTATCTTTCGGCGCATCCGCTCGACGAATACAGGACGGCGCTGGAGAAGATGCGCGTGCAGGGCTGGACGGATTTCGCCGCCGCCGTGAAGCGCGGCGCGACGGCCGGGCGGCTCGCCGGCACGGTGACCTCGGCCAAGGAGCGCAAGACCAAGACCGGCAACAAGATGTGCGTCGTGCAGCTCTCGGACATGACCGGGCAGTACGAGGCGGTGCTGTTTTCGGAGACCTTGGCGCAGTACCGCGAGTTCCTGGTCGAAGGCAAATCGCTGGTGGTGACGGTGGCGGCCGAGGACCGGCCCGAAGGCGTCAATCTGCGCGTCCAGACCGTCCAGGCGCTCGACGTGGAAGCCGGGCGCCTGCAGAAGGCGCTGCGCATCTTCCTGCGCGACGCCACCGCGCTCAACACGCTGACGACCCAACTCGCCCAGCGCGGCGACGGGCAGGTCTCGTTCGTGGTGGTCAAGGAAGGCGGGCAGGGCGAGGTTGAGATCGAACTGCCGCACCGCTACCGAATCGATACGCGCGTCGCCGCCGCCATGCGCGCGGTGCCGGGCGTCGTCGATGTGGAGCTTGTGTAGATTCCGCAAGGGACGGTCGGCATCGGCAATTTGACATGCCGCGAATAGAAGCCTATAGATTGGCTATCGATATTTTGCTTGATCGACTTTTGTTTAAGTGCGCCGTCGGCGTGCCCCTGGCGAACTTCCCCTTCAAAAATCGACACCAAAATCTGTCGCGCATCCCGCGCGGCCGAAAGACAATATTTGCTAGAAAGGGTTCATCATGGACACCGGCACCGTAAAATGGTTCAACGCTACCAAGGGCTTCGGCTTCATTCAGCCTGACAATGGCGGCGCGGACGTGTTCGTTCACATCTCGGCCGTCGAGCGCGCAGGCATGCGCGACATCGTCGAGGGCCAGAAGCTCTCCTACGAGATGGTTCGCGACAACAAGTCGGGCAAGATGTCCGCGGATCAGCTCAAGGCAGCCTGATCCACTCCAGTCTCGCCGATGCCGCGGATCGCGGCATCGCGCGGAATGGTCGAATTGAAAGGTCAGGCCTAGGCCTGGCCTTTTTTCTTGGGCGGCGACATGATCGCCCGGCGAACACGCAGGATGTGACATTGACATCAAACCTGAAAAAATCCCGCGAGCAGGCTGAGACGTCGTTCAGCAAGACGCAAACGCAGTTCCTGGCGCGCAGCCGGCTGGTGTCGGAGCACGACGCGGTCAGCCAGGCGCGCGACGCCAAGACCGCGCGCCTGCGCGAGATGCGCCTCGAAAAGGAAGCGGAAGAACTTGCCGCCGCGGCGCTGGCCGCCACCCTGCCGGCACCCAAGAAGCGGACGAAAAGCTGATGGCCCCCCGGACAGTCAAGACATCGATCCCCGAGGATTCGACCATCGCCGACGCGGTGCCGAATCTCGACAAGCCGGTCGAATATGTGCGGCGCGTGCTGGAAAAGCTCGAACGCTGCAAGCGCGCGCATGGCGACGCGCAGGTGCGCATGGGCGTGCGCGGCCGCGTCGAATGCCCGAACTACCTGATCGAATACGCGGTCGAGAACGCCAAGACCGGCACGCGCACCATCAAGTCGGACGCCGCCTACAGCGGCAGCACGCACCGCGAACTGGCGCCAAAGCATATCGAGGAGACCCGCAACTGGTCGCCCGAGGAAATGAACATCACCGCCGTTTCGGCCCTCATCGGCCGGCTTCGCAATCCACGCGACTAATTTCAGGATCGAACGATGGCCATCAAGTTCTCGACCAAGGACCAGAGCAAGCCGGGCTCGGCGGTCAAGGAAACCGCGGCGGAAATCGCCACGCGCGAGCGCGTCAAGTCGGCGGTGAAGCCCGCTGGCGGCGCAGCTAGCCCGACCAAGCCGGCGGTCGACCTGTTCGAGGACGAATCCGAGGGCGCGTCCAAGACGCCCTCGCGCAAGAAGTCGAAATAGCTTCCACCATCGACCGGCAGGGCGGCGACCGCTCTGCACACCAGCAATGCGACCGCGATGGACGACGTGGATAGCACCGCATTCGACTGCCAGGCCTGTGGCGCCTGTTGCTCCTATTCGGCCGACTGGCCGCGCTTCTCCACGGAGAGCGACGCCGATCTCCTGAAGATTCCGGAAAAATTCGTCGCCGCGGATCTCAGCGGCATGCGCTGCGACGGCGTGCGCTGTTCGGCGCTGACCGGCGAGGTCGGCAAGTTCACGGCCTGCGGCATCTATGCGGTGCGCCCCGAGGTCTGCCGCACCTGCATGCCCGGCGATCCGGAATGCCTGATGGCGCGGGAGGAGGCTGGACTGCCGGTCTAATCCTCGTCGACTTCCGCCGGAGGATGCGCGGTACGGCCCTTGCCGAACGTATAGCCGGTCTCCACCGCGGCGCGGCCGAATTTTCCGCGCAACGCATCGATGGCGCCTTCGGCCCTGGCGCGCCGACCAGCCTTTTCGTCGACGAGGTCGGGCGGATCGGCGCGCCGGTCGTCCGACAGGTCGCTGACGCCGATGCCGATCAGCCGGTAGCGCGTGCCGTCCGTCTCCCTGGCGAGAAGTTCGCGGCCGGTCGAGAAGATCCGGTCGGCGAGCCTGGTCGGATCGGCGAGCTGGCGGTTGCGCGTGCGCAGCTTGAAGTCCTGCGTCTTCAGCTTGAGCACGATGGTGCGTCCGGCGATGCCGGATTTCTTGAGCCGCGCCGAGACCTTTTCCGACAGCGCGCGCAGGACGGGGATCAGATCCTCGGGCGACGACAAATCGTCGTTGAACGTCGTTTCGGCCGAGACGCTCTTGGCCTCGCGCTCGACATGGACGCGCCGCTCGTCCTCGCCGCGCGCCAGGTGATAGAGCCGGTCGCCCATCGAACCGTAGCGCCGCATCAGATCGTTGCGCTCCAGCATCTGCAACTGCCCGATGGTGCGGATGCCGTCGCGCTCGAGCGTCGCGGCGAACGCCTTGCCGACGCCCCAGACCAGCGTGACGGGTTGCGGCGCGAGAAAAGACACGGCCTCTGCCTCGCCAATCACCTGGAAACCGCGCGGCTTGTTCAGGTCCGAGGCGACCTTGGCAAGGAACTTGCAGTAGGACAGGCCGACGGAGACGGTGATGCCGATCTCGGTTTCGACGCGGCGCGCGAAGCGGGCGAGAACCAGCGCCGGCGGCATGCCATGCAGCCGTTCCGTGCCGGCGAGGTCGAGAAACGCCTCGTCGATCGAGATCGGCTCGACCATCGGCGTCAGCGACTGCATCATGTCGCGCACCTGGCGGCCGACGCGGACGTATTTTTCCATGTCCGGCTTGATGACGACGGCCTGCGGACAGGCTTCCAGCGCCTTGAACATCGGCATCGCCGAGCGCACGCCGTGGATGCGGGCAATGTAGCAGCAGGTCGAGACGACGCCGCGCTTGCCGCCGCCGATGATCACCGGCTTGTCCTGCAGCGACGGGTCGTCGCGCTTCTCGACCGAGGCATAGAAGGCGTCGCAGTCGATATGGGCGAGGCTGAGCGCGTAGAGCTCGGCATGGGCGACGACGCGCGGGCTGCCGCAGCGCTCGCAACGGCGTACGAGCGCCCCCTGCGGCGCGAGGCAGTCGCGGCAGAATCCATGTTTCGGATCGTTGACAGGCGGCATCGGCGCTGCGAACATAAGAGGAACATTCGGGATCATAATGGAGCGGGCGCGGCGCCACAAGCGGCCGTCGGCGAGGGGGTGCGCATGGACGTCGCCATAGTGCCTTTGACGCCGGACCGGTGGGCGGATTTCGAGGACCTGTTCGGCAAGCAGGGCGCCTGCTACGGCTGCTGGTGCACGCATTTCCGGCTGCCGCCGGCAACCCGCCGCGACAACGACAGGGCGCGCAACAAGGATCATATCAGGGCGCGGATCGAGGCGGGACCGCCGCCCGGCCTGCTGGCCTATCAGGACGGCCGGGCGGTCGGCTGGATGCAGATCGGCCCGCGCGCCGACATTCCCGAATGGAACAATCCGGGCCGCGCCTCGTCGCCGCTCGACGCCGCCGAAGCAGTCGATCCGGCGGTCTGGGCGATCTCGTGCTTCTTCCTGCGCGCATCGGCGCGCGGCAAAGGCCTGACCCACCGGATGGTCGAGGGCGGCATCGCCTATGCGCGGGCTGAGGGCGCGCGTGTTCTCGAAGCCTGTCCGATGGACCAGTCGAAGGGATCGCGCTCGATCGGCCTGTTCGTCGGCTCGACCCGCGTCTTCGCGAAGGCCGGCTTTGCGACGGCGACGGTGCGCAAGGCCGGCCGGCCGCTGATGCGCCTGACGCTACAGGCCGAGGCGCCGCGCGTCTAAATGCCGAGCGCGGCCGCGATCAGCGGCGTCGCCTCGCGCCAGTCGTCGACGATGTGGGTTCCGGGCGGCGGGGCAGGGAGCAGCGCGCGCAGCGAATTGTCGTCCATCAGGTGGAACAGGTGCACGTCCGGCACCGAATCGCGGGCGGAGGCCAGATTGCGCGGCTG
>JAUYMV010000611.1 GCA_030698645.1 Mesorhizobium sp. | reverse complement strand
AGATAGTAGTGTCCGGGCAGGCTGGCGTCGCCCTTGCCGCAGGCCGGGCCGAGGCCGGACGAGGATTGCGCCGGCGCGTGGGTGCAGGCGGTGGCGAGGGCGGCGAGCCCGAGGGCTGCGGCGAGGGCGGAGCGGGATCGCATGGCGGGGTCCTGTCGAGGTTCATGCGCCAAGCGCGGAGCCGCCGAGCACCACGCCGGCGACCACGACGACGACCGACGCGAAGACCGGATAGAGCACCAGCAGGCCGAGCCCGAGCGCGCTGCGCATGTCGGCGGCGCGGCCGGCCTTGACGGCGCCGAACGGTCCGGGCGCCGGCGCGGCGGCGGCCTGTTTCGGCGCGGCGGGGCGCAGCGTGCGGGTCTGGGTCTCGGAAACGGCGGTCGGCATGGGTCTGGTCCTGTTCGGTCTGCTGGCGCCGGGTATCGTCGAACCGCGTTTCGTCAGCGTGTCGCGCGGCCGTCGCCATGTTTCCAAGGGCTTGCACGACCAGCGATTCCGGCGCCGCCGCCTTGCTGCTTCCGGCCTTATCGGTTAGGACACGGCCCGCCCGGTCGGGGCGCTGGATATGAGCGGAATTGCGGGAAAATCATGGCCGAGACCAATGACAGGATGAAAGCGCGCAGCCCGCGCGGCTTCGCCGACCGCACGCCCGACGACATCCGCGCCACCGAGGCGATGATGGCGAAGATCCGCGCCGTCTACGAGCTCTACGGCTTCGAGCCGGTCGACCAGCCGCTGGTCGAATACACCGACGCGCTGGGCAAATTTCTGCCGGACCAGGACCGGCCGAACGAAGGCGTGTTCTCCTTCCAGGACGATGACGAGCAGTGGATGTCGCTGCGCTACGATTTGACCGCGCCGCTGGCGCGCTATGTGGCGGAGAATTTCGAGAAGCTGCCGAAGCCGTTCCGCTCCTACCGCGCCGGCTGGGTCTTCCGCAACGAGAAGCCGGGCCCCGGCCGCTTCCGCCAGTTCATGCAGTTCGACGCCGACACGGTCGGCACGCCCGGCGTCGCGGCGGACGCCGAGATGTGCATGATGATGGCCGATGTCATGGAGGCGCTGGGCATCGCGCGCGGCGACTATGTGATCCGGGTCAACAACCGCAAGGTGCTCGACGGCGTGCTGGAAGCGATCGGGCTCGGCGGCGACGAGAATGCCGGGCGGCGGCTGACGGTGCTGCGGGCGATCGACAAGCTGGACAAGTTCGGACCGGAGGGCGTGCGGCTGCTGCTCGGCGCAGGCCGCTGGGACGGCGGCAGGGAAGGCGAGGGGGATTTTACCAAGGGCGCGGGGCTGGGGTCGGCAGCGCTAGATTCCATGATGCACTACGTTAACTGGCAGGTGGTACGGATCGGCCCACCCGATGCCGGTGGCGCGTCAGAAATTCGCGTGGAAAGAACCGGAGAGAACTTTCGCGTAATCGAGGCGATCCAGACGACATTTGGCGAAAACGCGAAGGCGCGTGAGGGCTTCGAGGAACTGACTGCAATTGCGACGATGGTCGATGCGGCCGGTTACTCCGATCGCATCCGCATCGACCCTTCCGTCGTCCGCGGGCTCGAATACTACACCGGCCCGGTCTACGAGGCCGAATTGCTCGCCGAAATCCCCAATGACGAGGGCCAGGTCGTGCGCTTCGGCTCGGTTGGCGGCGGCGGGCGCTATGACGGGCTGGTGTCGCGCTTCCGCAACGAGCCGGTGCCGGCGACGGGCTTTTCGATCGGCGTCTCGCGCCTGATGACGGCGCTGAAGAACCTCGGCAAGCTCGGCACCGAAGCGACCGTCGGGCCGGTCGTCGTGCTGGTCATGGACCGCGACACGGAGAGCTTGGGCCGCTACCAGAAGATGGTCGGCGATTTGCGCCAGGCTGGCATCCGCGCCGAGATGTATCTCGGCGGTTCGGGCATGAAGCCGCAGATGAAATATGCCGACCGGCGCGGCAGCCCCTGCGTGGTGATCCAGGGCGGCGACGAGCGGAATGCCGTGGACGAGGCTGGCAATCCCCGTCCGATGGTGCAGATCAAGGACATGGTGATAGGCGCCGAACTCGCCGCCAGCATCGCCGGCCACGACGCCTACAAGGAAGCGCGACCGGGGCAGGTGA
>JAUYMV010000604.1 GCA_030698645.1 Mesorhizobium sp. | reverse complement strand
AGGCGGTGATGAAGCAGAACACGGCCGTGGCGGCGATGCCGGTGGCTGCCTCCGGAAGGACGATCTTGAAGAAGGCCTGCATGCGCGTGTAGCCGTCGACCAGCGCCGCCTCCTCGTATTCCTTCGGAATCTCGTCGATGAAGCCTTTCATCAGCCATACCGAGAAGGACAGGTTGAAGGCGGTGTAGAGGATGATCAGGCCCCAATGCGTGTCGGTGCGACCGACCGCACGGTACATCAGGAACATCGGGATCGCCACCACCACCGGCGGCAGCATGCGCGTCGACAGGATGAAGAAGAGCAGGTCCTGCTCCCCCTTCACCTTGAAGCGCGAGAAGCCGTAGGCGGTGATGGTGCCCATCGACACCGCCAGCACCGTCGAGGTGATGGCCACGATCAGCGAGTTCATGAAGCGGCTCGGATAGGCCGACCACTGCACTTCGCCGCGTCCCGAGCGCACCACCTTCTCGCCGCCGTCGAACACCATGCGCTCCCACCAGGGTGCTGCCGCGTATTCTTCCGGCGTCGGCGCCGCCCTGAGCTGCGAGCGCTTGGTGAACAGCTTCACGAAGGGCGATATCTCCGGCGTGAAGACGACCGTCGGCGGGATCGTGGTCGACAGGTTGCGCGGCTTGAACGAGGTCGACACGATCCAGTAGATCGGCGCCAGGAAGATCAGCGTGATGATCAGCACCGAGACGACCGCCACGCGGTTGAGCGTCTTCTCGCCGGAGGTCTGGACGGCGGCCATCTCAGCGCTCCTTCACCTTGTTGAGGTATTTGACGTAGATGTTGGTGATCGCCAGGATCATGATCAGCACGATGTAGGCGAGCGCGCAGGAGCGTCCCGTCTGCCATTCCTGGAACGCCATCTTGTAGAGCCGGATCGAGATCACCTCGGTGGTCGGCTGGCTGGTCAGGATGTAGGCGAGGTCGAAGGTCTTGAACGCCTCCATGTTGCGGAAGATGACGGCGATCATCAGGATCGGCGCCACCAGCGGCAGCGTGATGCGGAAGAAGGTGTAGAGCGTGCCGGCGCGGTCGATCGCGGCCGCCTCGTAGAGATGCTTGGGCACCGCCGACAGCCCGGCCAGCGACAACAGCATGACGAAGGGCGACCACATCCAGATGTCGGTGATGGCGACCGCGTAGAGCGCCATGTCAGGGTTCGACAGCCACTCGAACGAACCCAGCCCCAGCGTATAGTTGATGATGCCGAAGGAGGGGTCGTAGAGCAGCTTCCAGAACAGGCCGACCACCGCCATCGACAGCATCATCGGCAACAGCAGCAGCGTGGTGATCAGCCCCTTGAACGGGATGTCGCGGTTCAAAAGCATGGCGACGCCGAAGCCGACGATCACCTGGCCG
>JAUYMV010000592.1 GCA_030698645.1 Mesorhizobium sp. | reverse complement strand
GATACGAGGTCCGCGCCGCGGTTTCCGGCGGCGTATACATGCCCTTGGCGAACTGCACGTCCTTCGGGATGTCGACCACCACGGGGCCGGGCCGGCCGGTGGTCGCGACATGGAACGCCTCATGCAGGATGCGCGCCAGATCGTTGACGTCCTTGACCAGCCAGTTGTGCTTGGTGCACGGCCGCGTGATGCCGACCGTGTCGCATTCCTGGAAGGCGTCCGAGCCGATCAGCGAGGTCGGCACCTGGCCGGTGATGCAGACGAGCGGGATCGAATCCATCAGCGCGTCCTGCAGCGGCGTCACCGCATTGGTCGCGCCCGGACCCGAGGTCACCAGCATGACGCCCGGCTTGCCGGTCGAGCGGGCATAGCCCTCGGCCGCATGGCCGGCGCCCTGCTCGTGGCGCACCAGGATGTGCTGCACGTCGTCCTGCTGGAAAAGTTCGTCATAGATCGGCAGCACCGCGCCGCCCGGATAGCCGAACAGGTGCAAGACGCCATTGTCCTTCAGCGCCTGGACCACCATTTCGGCGCCGCTCATCTCGCGTCTGCCGGTTTCGCTGCTCTTGGTCATCGGTCTCTTCCGTCTCTAAGCCGCATCTGGCGCGGGTCTGGCTCGTGTATCTGCGTTTCGGGCAATAAAAAAGGCCCCCGGGAGGGAGCCTGTCATCAGCGCATGGGAGGATTTCGCCCGGCGGTTACACCGCCTTGCCCACGCGCCTTCCTACTACGAGAATGAGAATGTTCATCATGACAGCCGGATATCCGATCCGCGCATCGCCGTCAAGGCGGGTCCTTTTCGGTGCAACGGGACGGTCCGGCCGCGCGGCCGCGTCGGCGCGGACGGCAGCCGTCCGGACATTGCGAAGCCTGGCCTTAACCCTTTCTCAACCAGCCCGCCTCACCCCGCCTTAACCCACACCTGCTAGATCGAGACTGCTGGGGGCAGCGGGGCGCGAAAGATGTATGTTGAGAAAGTCGCAGACGGTGGCGTGACCGCATTGGGCGAGCGCCGCGATGTCCGTCAATCGGACAGCCGCACACTCGGGCGCGTCGTTCAGTGCAGCGGTTCGCGCGCCACGATCGCCGCGGTTTCCTCCGTCGAGGGCAAGGACGAAGCCGGCCTGTGGGCCGTCGGCCGGCTGATCTCGATCAGCCTGCCGGGCGCCCGCACGGTCGGCCTCGTCTACGACGTGGCGATCGAGGGCAGTTGGAACGCGCAGGGCGTCAACGCCATGCTGGTTCAGGTCGAGCTCATCGGCGAAGTCCGCGACGATTCCGCCGGCCTGCCGAAATTCGATCGCGGCATCGCGGACTACCCGTTCATCGGCGCGGTCGCCCACCGCATCCGTCAACGCGATCTCGAAGCCGTCTATCGGCTCGACGGCAGCGACACGGTCGCCATCGGCACGCTTTCGCAGGATCCGTCGGTCGGCGCGCACATCTCCATGAACCGCACCCTCGACCGCCATTTCGCGGTCGTCGGCAGCACCGGCGTCGGCAAGTCGACCGCGGTCTCGCTGCTGCTGCACAAGGCGATCGAGGCGCGGCCGGCCCTGCGCATCCTGATCCTCGACCCGCACAACGAATTCGCCAAGGCGTTTCCGGGCCAATGCGCCATCCTGGATTCGGACACGCTCGAACTGCCCTTCTGGATGTTCCGCCTGGAGGAACTCGTCGAGGTCATCTATCGCGGCCGCGAGGGCGTGCCGGAGGAAATCGACCTGCTGCGCGATATGATTCCGCAGGCCAAGCAGGACTACAAGGGCGCCGTCGGCCACTTGCTGCGGCGCACGTCCGACACCCTATCGATCACCGCCGACACTCCGGTTCCCTACCGCATGGCGGATCTGATGCGCATCATCGACGATCGCATGGGCCTGCTCGACAGCAAGCACGACCGGCCGTTCTATCGCTCGCTGCGCCAGCGCCTCGAGGCCGCCGTGCGCGATCCGCGCTTCCGCTTCATGTTCGGCGCGCGCATCATCGAGGACAACATCGCCGATGCCATCGGCCGCATCTTCCGCGTGCCCGCCAACGGCAAGCCGATCACCTGCTTCCAGATGGCCGGCATGCCCTCGGAAGTGGTCAACTCCGTCTGTTCCGTGCTCGCGCGTCTCGCCTTCGACCTGACGCTCTGGGGCAAGGGCCGCATCGAACTGCTCCTGCTTTGCGAGGAAGCGCACCGCTACATGCCCGCCGACCAGCGGCTGGGCTTCGCGCCGACCCGCCACGCGCTCGCCCGCATCGCCAAGGAAGGCCGCAAATATGGCTGCTATCTTGGCGTCGTGACGCAGCGCCCCGGCGAACTCGATCCGACCATCCTGTCGCAGTGTTCCACCGTCTTCGCCATGCGCCTCTCCAACGACCAGGACCAGGCGATCATCCGCTCGGCGATCTCGGACTCGTCGGCGTCGACATTGTCGTTCCTGTCGTCGATGGGCCAGCGCGAGGCGATCGCGTTCGGCGATGGCGTTGCGACGCCGATGCGCCTCAAGTTCGAAACCCTCGCGCCAGATCTCATCCCGGCCTCCATCACGCGCGACCAGATTGCCGCCGCGACCGGCGACGGCAGCGATGTCGATCTCGTGGCGATCGTGGAACTCCTGCGCAATGGCGGGCGCGAAGCCGACAAGGACGAATTTGGCGCCTTCGTGCCCACCGGTGTCGTGGAACAGCGCAAAAGCGTCGCCGTCGACCCCGAGCCTGCAGCGCCCCCGACCTTCCGGCGCGGAACATTCGAGACGCTGCGCCGATAGCGGCCGCCGGATGCGCCTCAGGCGCAGACCCGGTTTCGGCCAAGCCGCTTGGCCTGGTAGAGCATCCTGTCGGCGCGGCGATAGAGTGAATCCGCGTCCTCGCTGCCGTCCCAGACGGCCAGGCCGACGCTGGTCGTCACCCGCAGCCGGACATTGCCCGACTCCACGGTGAGGACCGCGATCGCCTTGCGGATGCGCTCGGCGAGCTTCAGCAGCAGGTCGTCGTCCATGTTGGGAGCGACCACCGCGAATTCCTCGCCGCCGAGCCGCGCGACGACATCGTGGAACCGCGTGAAGTCGCGCAGGCAGCTCGCCACCGCGCGCAGCACCTTGTCGCCGACATCGTGCCCATGCGTGTCGTTGACCTGCTTGAAATGATCGAGGTCGAGGATCAGCAGGCCGACCGGCTTGCCGATCCGTCTGAACTCCTCGAGATATTCGCGCAGCGCATCGTCGAAATAGCGCCGGTTCTGCATCCCGGTCAGGCCGTCGGTCAGCGCGGCATGTTCCAGCGTCTCCGAGCGCGCGCTGAGCGACACGGTCATCGCCCGCAGTTTGCCCTCCTCGCGCACCTGCGTGCGGATCAATGGGTAGATCAGGAAAATGCCGAAAATGCTGGCGGTGGCGAGCAGCACCCCGGTGCCGAATATCAGCTTGGTCAGATAGGCGAGGTTCTCGACCCGCTCCACCGCATAGAGCTCGTTGGCGGTCGAATCGAGCACGAGATAGGCGTGCGCCAGGAAGGCTCCTGCCGCGAGAATCAGCGTGATGAACACGAAGAAAGCCGATTCCGACTTGTGGAAACGCATTCTCTTTCCTTGGGGAACCCCCGTTCGATCCCCTTTATCGCAAACCGCCCCTTACACAACGTTAACCGGGCGCAACCTATGGGGGAAAAATAACCTTTACGTAAGATTATTTTACGCAGCGGGTTCCCCTGCGTCCGATGGGGCCGGGATACGCCGCCATTCCGGGCCCAGCTGATTGCGGAACCAGGTCGACTGGCGCTTGGCATATTGCCGTGTCGAGGCCTTGGCGCGCGCGATGGCGTCCTCTAGGCTGGTCCGCCCGGCGATCGCATCCGCCAGTTCCGGAACGCCGATCGCCTTCATCGCCGGCAGGGCGGCGTCGAGGCGGAGCGCCAGGATCGCCGCCACTTCGTCGAGCGCGCCTTGGCCCACCATTCGGTCGAACCTTGCTTCGATGCGGGCGTGCAGAGCCGCGCGATCCGGCTCGATCACATGGCGTTCGGCGGTGGCCGGATCGACCAGCGGCGTGCCGGTTTCGGCCTGCCAGGCGGCGATCGACCGGCCCGACGTCTCGAGCACTTCGAGCGCCCGCGCGATGCGCTGGCCGTCCGACGCGCGCAGCCGCATCGCGACGTCCGGATCTTCGCGCATCAGCAGCCGGTGCAGCTTCTCCGGCCCCTCCTCCATGAGCTTGTAACGCCAGCGGTCGCGGATGGCGGCCGGGATCTCCGGCATGTCGGAAAGCCCGCCGAGCAACGCGCGGAAGTAGAGTCCCGTGCCGCCGACGAAGATCGCGCGCCGACCGTCCAGCCTGCCCGATGCCAGCAGTTCCGCCGCATCGCGAAACCACGCGCCCGTCGAGTAGGCCTGCGACGGCTGGACGTGGCCGTAGAGGAAATGCGGCGCCTGCGCGGTTTCCGCGCCGCGCGGCCGGGCGGTCAGCACGCTGAGCGTCGCATAGACCTGCATCGAGTCCGCGTTGATGATGACGCCGCCGGTGCGCCTCGCCAGGTCGAGCGCCAGCGCCGACTTGCCGCTCGCCGTCGGCCCCGCTATCAGGACGGCGTGCTTCAGCGGCGCCGAGCCGCGATCCTTCTGTCCGGAACCCTTCATGACTTCCTTTGTCGCGACCCTGATTGCGAACCCGGCGCGGCCGGGTCTCTCGGACACCCTAGCGCATAGCGCTTCGCAAGCCGTCGGCGCAAGCGCGCCGGTCTGGCTCGCCAAAGGCGTCGCCTGCGACATCGCCATTCCGCACGGCGTCGATCCGCTGTCGGCCGAGGCGTCGATGCGCGCCGCGCTTGCCGGCGCGGCGCTCGACGTGGTGGTGCAGCCGCGCGCCAACCGTCGCAAGAAGCTTCTGATCGCCGACATGGATTCCACCATGATCGACCAGGAGTGCATCGACGAACTGGCCGATGTCGTCGGCGTCAAGCCGCACGTCGCCGCCATCACGGCGCGCTCGATGAATGGCGAGATCGCTTTCGAGCCGGCGCTGCGCGAGCGCGTCGCGCTGCTGAAGGGTCTGCCGGCGTCGGTCGTCGGCGACGTGATCGCCGGGCGCATCACACTCGCGGCGGGTGGCATCGTCCTCGTCCGCACCATGAAGTTGCATGGCGCATGGACCGCGCTCGTCTCCGGCGGCTTCACGTCGTTTACCGGACCGGTCGCCGAAAAGCTCGGCTTCGACGAGAACATCGCCAATCGGCTCGGCGAAAGCGACGGGCGGCTGACCGGCCTGGTCGCCGAGCCCATCCTTGGCCGCGCCGCCAAGGCCGAGGCGCTGACCGCGATATGCGCCCGCCGCGGCATCACGCCGGACGATGCCATCGCTGTCGGCGACGGCGCCAACGATCTCGACATGCTGGCGCTCGCGGGCAGCGGCGTTGCGCTCCACGCCAAACCGGCGGTCGCCGCCGCCGCGCGCATGCGCATCGACCACGGCGACCTCACCGCGCTTCTCTACGTCCAGGGCTACCGGATCGACGATTTCGCGCCATGATGCCGATCCGCACCGAGCGGCTGATCCTGCGCAACTGGCAGGAGCGCGACCGCGAACTCTTCCATCGCATCAACTGCGATGACCGCGTCATGGAGTTCTTCCCGTTCCGCCGCGACCGCGCCGCCGCCGACGCGCTGATGGACGAGATGCGCGACGACATCGGGCGCTCCGGCTTCGGCTTCGCCGCCGTGGAAATCGCCGCGACCGGCGAATGCGCCGGCTTCGCCGGCATCACCGAGGCCGAAGTCGAGCCCCACCTTGCAAGGGGCGCCATCGAGATCGGTTGGCGTCTCGCGCCCGAATATTGGGGCAAGGGCTATGCATCCGAGGCCGCCGAGGCCTGGCTCCGGCATGGCTTCCTGACGGTCGGGCTCGACGAGATCATTTCCTATGCCGTCGCGACGAACCACCGCTCGACCGCCGTCATGCGCCGCATCGGCATGACCGAGGACCCCGCGTCGGCGTTCGAGCACCCGGCGATACCCGACACGCATCCCGGCCTGAAGCCATTCGTCCTCTACCGCCTCGGCCGCGACGCCTGGCTGAAACGAAACGGGGCGGCCTGAGCCGCCCCAACTCGATGTGTCCGATCGATCATCGGCGAGACCGCACCGTCTAACCGTCCAGTTCGCGTTCCGCCCACGCTGCGAATTCTTCCAGTTTGCCGAGCAGGACCGCAGCTTCGGGCAAAGGCCTTGCCCTGATTCCGTATTGCGCCTCATCCTTCTGGTCCAGGATGTTGCGCAGCCGGCTTGCCTGCGCGTCCGGAAGCCGGTTGCCAAGCGCATCACGCAGGGTTTTCACGACCGCCGCATGATCTGCGCGGTTGATCTGACCCGCAAATCGGGCGGTCAGCGCATCCGCATAGGCGATCGCCGCGTTGACGATCTGCGACATCGCGGGGTTCCCGATATCGCCCGCCTCAGCCATGGCAACCTCGATGCGGGCAGCCTTCAGGTACGACCGGGCAATCCGTAGCCGCCCGTCGCCAAAACCTTTCTCGACCGGTTTCGTCGTGCCTTTTCTCGTCATGCCGGCACCGTCTGGCGCGATCTTGCCGCGAGTTCG
>JAUYMV010000590.1 GCA_030698645.1 Mesorhizobium sp. | reverse complement strand
AGGACGGCAAGTGGCACGAGGAACGCGCCGACGGCCGCGACCGGCCGCAGACCGACGTCAAGGACTGAACCGACCGCCTACTCCCAGATGCCGACCCTGGCTTCCTTGGCGCGCGCCTCGATCCCTGCATAGTCCTGACGCGCGCGGGCAAGCCCTTCCCTGACGAGCAGGAGGCCAACATCGAGACCGCCGGCCTGGCAGGTGACGAAGCCCGGTTCCTTCTGAATGCAGGCGAATGTCTCGTCGGCTGCGAGCGCGGACAGCGCCGCAAAAACACGTTCGCCGCAAGCCCAGTTGATTCCCGCCATCGTGGTGCAGGTTTCGGCGCGGGAGGGGGCGATGATGCCCCATATCTCCGCCTTCACGCCGTCATAGATTAGGCTGTCGCCGTCCGTGACTTCGACGGTCGCGGCGTTGGCTGGCGCCGCCGCGACGAAGGCGGCTAGGCAAAGGGCGATCATACGGGCGGTCATATGCAGCGTCCTCCATCCACTTCGAGCGCCACGCCGGTGATGAACTCGGCCTCGTCGGAGGCGAGCCAGAGCGCGGCGTTGGCGATGTCGAGCGGCGTCGACAGGCGACCGAGCGGGATCGAGGCACGGAATTTGGCGCGCAGTTCCGGCGTGTCCTCGCCCATGAACTGGGCCAGCATGCCGGTCTCGCCGGCGACCGGGCAGAGGCAGTTGACGCGAATGTTCTGCGGCGCGAGTTCGACCGCCATCGACTTGGTCGCGGTGATCGCCCAGCCCTTGGACGCATTGTACCAGGTCAGGCCCGGACGCGGACGCAGCCCCGCCGTGGAGGCGGTGGTGATGATCGAGCCGCCCCCCTGGCGCTGCATGATCGGCACGACGGCGAGCGCCGAATAATAGATCGCCTTCATGTTGATGCCGGCGATCAGGTCGAAGGTCTGTTCGTCGACGCCCAGCATGTCGCCGTTGCGGTGGGTGTAGCCGGCATTGTTGACCATGATGTCGACACGGCCGAAGGCCTGCATGGCGGCATAGACCATCGCGTCGATCTCGGCGCGCTGCGAGACGTCAGTGGTGGTTGCGATGGCCGCCTCGCCGATCTCGGCCGCGACACGCTCGGCGCCCTTGGCGTTCAGGTCCGCGACAACGACCCTGGCGCCCTCCTCGGCGAAGCGCTTGGCCATGCCCTCGCCGAAGCCGGAGGCGGCACCCGTGATGATGGCGACTTTGTCTTTCAGGCGCTCTGACATTTCAGTTTACAATCTCCAATGTGGCCCGCCCTCCGCTAGGGCTCCGGGCGTTCGTCGCTCGAAAAGCCAAATCGTTGGCTTTTCGTCCGCTGCGCGGAGCGCTCCTCACCACCCGTGGTTGAATACGATCGTCTTTGTCGCGCTCATGTCGTAGAGCGCTTCGAAGCCTTTTTCGCGGCCGTGGCCGGATTTCCTGAAGCCGCCGAAGGGCAGTTCGACGCCGCCGCCGGCGCCATAGCCGTTGACGAAGACCTGGCCGGCGCGGACGCGCTTGGCGACGCGGTGCTGGCGGCCGCCATCCCGGGTCCAGACGCCGGCGACCAGGCCGAATTCGGTGCTGTTGGCGAGCCGGACGGCGTCGTCCTCGCCGTCGAAGGGAAACAGCGACAGGACGGGACCAAAAACTTCCTCCTGGGCGATCGTCGCCTGCGGGTCGACAGAGCCGAAGAGGACGGGGGCCTGATACCAGCCGCCGGAAGGCGCGTCGGCGGCCACGGAGCCGCGCGCCAGGACCGAAATGCCGGCCTCCTCGGCCGCCGCGACCATGCCGGCGACGCGGTCGCGCTGGCGCGGATTGATCATTGCGCCGAGGTCGAGATCGGCGTCGTGCGGGCCGGCGACGAGCCGCGAGAAGCGTTCGGCCAGACCGGCCGCTACCTCTTCGTAGACCGGCCGCTCGACCAGAACGCGGCTGCCGGCCGAGCAGGTCTGGCCGCCGTTCTGGATGATGGCGTTGACCAGCACCGGCAGCGCCGCCTCGATGTCGGCGTCGGCAAAGACGATCTGCGGCGACTTGCCGCCAAGCTCCATCGTGACGCCGCGATTGTTGATCGCGGCGGCCTGCTGGATCGCCGTGCCGGTCATCGGCGAGCCGGTGAAGGTGACGTAGTCGACGCCCGGATGCGCGGAAAGCGCGGCGCCCGCCTCGCGACCATAGCCGGTGACGACGTTGAAGACGCCCTCCGGGATGCCAGCCTCGAGCGCCAGTTCCGCCATGCGGATGGTCGAGAGCGAGGCGTCCTCGGCCGGCTTGGCGACCAGCGTGTTGCCCATGGCGAGGGCCGCCCCCAGCACGCGGGCGAGAATCTGCAGCGGGTAGTTCCACGGGATGATGCCGGCGACGACGCCATGCGGCTCGCGCAATGTGAGCGCCGTATAGCCGGGCAGGAAGGGAATCGTGTCGCCATGGATCTTGTCGCCGGCGCCGCCGTAGAATTCGTAGTAGCGCATCGTCGCCACAATATCCGCCCTGCCCTGGCGGATCGGCTTGCCGGTGTCGCGCGACTCCAGCGCGGCGAGGTCTGCGCCGTGCTGCTCGACCAAATGGAACAGCCGGGTCAGGCAGCGGCCGCGCTCGACCGCCGGCATGCGGCCCCACGGACCGTCGTCGAACGCCTTGCGGGCCGACTTCACGGCGCGATCGACATCGGCGGCGCCCGATGCCGGAATCGAGGCGAAAACCCTGCCGTCCGACGGCGACGCCACGTCAATGCGCGCGCCGGAGAGCGAATCGACCGCCCTTCCGTCAATGAACTGCATGAAGGCGACGCCTTCGGCGACGGTGCGGGAAAGATGCGTGCCCATGGCCGGATCCTCGTTTTGCTTTTATCTTTTCGCGCGATATGCTGCGGTGCAACAGCGCGATTTCGAGTTCGGCGGACAGCAAAAGCGCGCCCACCGCCGATGTGTCAAGCTGTAGCGGAACGCGCCTTGGGACTAGGCATTTTAAATCGATTAGAATAGAAGGACTGGAGCGATCCAGGGCCTGCAACGGATAGAGAATGACCAGCCAGATCATCCCCGTCGAACCTTTCGATTTCATCGCCTTCGGCGGAACCGGCGACCTTGCCGAACGCAAGCTGCTGCCGGCGCTCTACCAGCGCCAGCGCGCCGGGCAGTTTTCCGAACCGACCCGGATCATCGGGGCGTCGCGCTCGAAGCTCTCCGACGACGAATATCGCGAGTTCGCCCGCAAGGCGATCACCGAGCACGTCAAGGCGGCAGAGATCGACCAGGGTGAGCTTGCCGGGTTCCTCGCCCGCCTGACCTATGTCGGCATCGACGCCAAGACCGGCGAGGGATTCGAACAGCTGAAGAACACGCTCGGCGACAGCGACCGCATCCGCGTCATCTACATGGCGGTGGCGCCGGCGCTGTTCGGCGACATCGCCAAGAAGGTGCGCGAGCACGGCCTGGTGACGGCGAAGACCCGCATCGTCGTCGAGAAGCCGATCGGCCGCGACCTCGCCTCGGCGCGCGCGCTGAACGATCAGATCGGCGAGGTCTTCGACGAGCACCAGATCTTCCGCATCGATCACTATCTCGGCAAGGAGACGGTGCAGAACCTGATGGCGCTGCGTTTCGCCAACGCGCTCTACGAGCCGCTTTGGAATTCCGCGCATATCGACCATGTGCAGATCACGGTTGCCGAAACCGTCGGGCTCGAGGACCGCATCGGCTACTACGACAAGGCGGGCGCGCTGCGCGACATGGTGCAGAACCACATTTTGCAGCTGCTTTGCCTGGTCGCGATGGAAGCGCCGTCGTCAATGGACGCCGATGCCGTGCGCGACGAGAAGCTGAAGGTGCTTCGCTCGCTCAAGCGCATCAACGGACTGGACGAGGCCAAGCTGACCGTGCGCGGACAGTACCGCGCCGGCGCCTCGTCAGGCGGCGCGGTCAAGGGCTACATCGAGGAACTCGCCAATGGCGAGAGCAACACGGAAACCTTCGTCGCCATCAAGGCCGAGATCGCGAACTGGCGCTGGGCCGGCGTGCCGTTCTACGTGCGCACCGGCAAGCGGCTCGCCACGCGCGTTTCCGAGATCGTCATCGAATTCAAGCACATCCCGCACTCAATCTTCGGCGAAGGCGCCGGCCGGATCCAGGCCAACCAGCTCGTCATCCGCCTGCAGCCCGACGAGGGCGTCAAGACCTGGATCATGATCAAGGACCCGGGTCCGGGAGGCATGCGGCTGCGCCAGATCGCGCTCGACATGAGCTTCGCCGAGTCCTTCCAGGAGCGGAACCCGGACGCCT
>JAUYMV010000589.1 GCA_030698645.1 Mesorhizobium sp. | reverse complement strand
TATACGCCGCCGGAACCCGCGGCGCGGACCTCGGATCGCCCGCAGATGCAGGGCGACCTCGAGCAGATCAAGGCGGCGGTGGCGATGATGGCGACGGCGAAGCGCCCGATCATCTATTCGGGCGGCGGCGTCATCAATTCCGGCCCGGAAGCCAGCCACCTGCTGCGCGAGCTGGTCGACCTGACCGGCTTCCCGATCACCTCGACGCTGATGGGGCTCGGCGCCTATCCGGCATCGGGCAAGAACTGGATGGGCATGCTCGGCATGCACGGCACGTACGAAGCCAACATGGCGATGCACGACTGCGACGTGATGATCTGCATCGGCGCGCGCTTCGATGACCGCATCACCGGGCGCCTGACGGCATTCTCGCCGAACTCGAAGAAGATCCACATCGACATCGACCCGTCCTCGATCAACAAGAACGTGCACACGCATATCGGCATCCTGGGCGATGTGGGCCGCGTGCTGGAGGACATGGTGCGGCTTTGGCGGGCGACGGCCAAAGCCGACAAGAAGGCGCTCTATCCCTGGTGGGAGCAGATCGCGCGCTGGCGGGCGCGGGATTCGCTGGCGTTCAAGCCGAACGACGACGTCATCATGCCGCAATACGCCATTCAGCGGCTCTACGAACTGACCAAGCACCGCGACACCTACATCACGACCGAGGTCGGCCAGCACCAGATGTGGGCGGCGCAGCACTATCATTTCGAGAAGCCGAACCGCTGGATGACCTCGGGCGGGCTGGGCACCATGGGCTACGGCCTGCCAGCGGCGCTCGGCGTGCAGATCGCGCATCCGGATGCGCTTGTGATCGACATCGCGGGCGACGCCTCGGTGCAGATGACGATGCAGGAGATGTCGTGCGCCGTGCAGCACGACGCGCCGATCAAGATCTTCATCCTGAACAACCAGTACATGGGCATGGTGCGCCAGTGGCAGCAGCTGCTGCACGGCAACCGGCTGTCGCATTCCTATACCGAAGCGATGCCCGACTTCGTCAAGCTGGCGGAAGCCTATGGCGGGCACGGCATCCGCTGCGAGAAGCCGGGCGACCTCGACGCGGCGATCCAGGAGATGATCGACGTCCGGAAGCCGGTGCTGTTCGACTGCCGCGTGGCGGCGCTCGCCAACTGCTTCCCGATGATCCCGTCGGGCAAGGCGCACAACGAGATGCTTCTGCCGGACGAGGCGACCGACGAGATGGTGGCGAACGCGATCGACGCCAAGGGCAGGGAACTGGTGTAGTCCTCCGCGCTTCGACCTTTGCTTCTCCACAGACGCCAACCGATGAAATGAGTGGATCATGAACGCACAGCTCCAACCGACCGGCTCCGCCTACTTCATGGCGAAGGAAACCGAAAAGCCGGAGAGCCACACGCTGTCGGTACTGGTGGACAACGAACCGGGCGTGCTCGCGCGGGTCATCGGGCTGTTCTCGGGCCGCGGCTACAACATCGAGAGCCTCACCGTTTCGGAGACGGAGCACGAGAAGCATCTGTCGCGCATCACCATCGTGACGCGCGGCACGCCGCATGTGCTGGAGCAGATCAAGCACCAGTTGGAGCGCATCGTGCCGGTGCACCGGGTGACGGACCTGACCGTCGTCGCCAACGAACGCGGCCAGGACAAGCCGCTGGAGCGCGAACTCGCGCTGGTCAAGGTCGGCGGCACGGGCGATGCCCGCGTCGAGGCGCTGCGGCTGGCGGAAGCCTTCCGCGCCAAGGTGATCGACGCCAATACCGAGCACTTCATCTTCGAGATCACCGGAAAGGTGTCGAAGATCGAGCAGTTCATCGCCATCATGAAGCCACTCGGCCTCGTAGAGGTCTGCCGCACCGGCGTGGCGGCGCTGAACCGCGGCGCCGAGGGGATGTAGCTGCGGACTTGCAGCCTCGTCGAGGGTGACGTATATACGTGGGATATACGGAGGCAGCAATGACCGAAATCCAGATTGCGAAATGGGGTAACAGCTCCGCGATCCGGCTGCCCAAGGCAGTCATGGAGGAGCTTGGATTCAAGCCCGGACAGACAGTTCAGATTTCCGTTCAGGACGGCAAGGGGATCATCGAGGCCGCCGGCGGGCCGAAAAAGTTCTCGCTCGAGTGGATTCTGGCGGAAATGGACCGGCTTGGACCGGAGAATGAACCCGACACAGTTGAGTGGGGGCCTGATACAGCGGGGGAACGCATCGATGACGAGTATTCCCGAGGCGAAATCTCCGAACCAGACCTTGCCTCGAAGCGGTGATATCTGCTGGGTTGATCTGGATCCGATCAGAGGCACCGAACAAGGCGGGCGCAGGCCGGCGCTAGTCCTGACAGATCAGTCGTTTCATGCCCGTGACCAGCGGTCGATCGTCTGCCCCATAACGCGAAACATGTCGCCTTGGCCGACAAAGGTGTTGCTTCCAGAGGGCATGAAAACGCGTGGCGCCGTGCTTGCCGACCAGCCGCGATCCGTGCACCGGGCCGAGCGTGGCTTTCGTTTCGTCGAGGCTGTGCCGCAGGCCGTTCTGGACGATGTGCGAATGATCCTCGCAGCAACGATTGGAATAAAGGGTTAGCTCAATGGGCAGCCTTGATTCTCGGCAGCGCCGCCATTTATGTCAATATTACTGACATAAAAAGCCGCCCGGAAACGCCCCATGTCCCTCGACCTCTTCCTCGCTCTCGTGGTCTTCGCCTTCGTCACCTCGATCACGCCGGGGCCGAACAATTTCATGCTGCTGGCGTCCGGCGTTAATTTCGGCTTCTGGCGCACCGTGCCGCATATGTTCGGAATCGGGGTGGGGTTCTTCTCGCTGCTGCTGGGGGTCGGTTTCGGGCTCGGGGCGCTCCTGGTCGCCTATCCGCAATTGCAAATAGCCCTGAAGATCGCAGGCGGCGCCTATCTGCTCCAACTCGCATGGAAGATCGCGAGTGCCCGCACCCTCGGCGACGGCAAGGAGGCAGGCGCGCGGCCGATGAGCCTCCTCGAAGCCGCCGCGTTCCAGTGGGTCAATCCGAAGGCGTGGGTGATGGCGGTGACCGCCATGGCCATCTACACCGACCCGGCGCATCCGTTCCTGACCGTCATCCTGGTCGCCGCCGCCTTTGCGCTGGTCAATTTCCCGAGCGTGTCGTGCTGGGCGGGGTTTGGCGTCGCGCTGCGCGGCTTCCTGGCCGATCCGGTGCGGCTTAAATGGTTCAACATCGCGATGGGCATGCTGCTGGCGGCGACGCTGGTGCCGATGCTTCTTTGAGGCTCAGCTCCGTCCCACACGGGACCTAGAACATGTCGATGGACGGTCTGGCCAGCATCAGCCAGAAGATGCCGACCACGGCTGCGAATGCCGGAAAGCCGCAAGCGAACCAGATATTGTAGAGACGGAAATAGGCATCCGGCAGGGCGGTGCCCGTCGCTGCCGCGTGCTGCGCCAGGTCGCGCATTCTGATCTGGATGAAAACGACCGGCAGCCAGAACAGCCCCGTGACCACGTAGAGCGCGAGCGCCAGCACGATCCAGCCTTCCGTCAGCGGCCAGCCAATCTCATGCGCGAGCCACGCGCCGGTGATCGGCTGCAGGACGACGGCGGTTGCAGTAAAGAGCAAGTCGGCGACGACGACGGTGCCGGCGACATGGGCGATCACGGCGGCGTTGCGGGTGCGGTGCGCGGCGAGCATGAAGAACGCAATGCCGGTTCCCGTGCCAAACAGGACGGCGGCGCCGAGAACGTGGGCAAGGCGGAGCAGGTCTACCATGGCTCAGCGCTCATCGAGGATCGAGTGGGCGACCAAAGCGAGGGCGATGGACGGCAGGACCTTGACCAGTGGTCCGAGCGGGTCGGACCACAGAGCGGGCTGATAGAGCGTCGCGCCCGCAAGATAGAACAGCGACAGGAGGATCATGCCGGTCAGGGCAGGCGCGGCGAATCGGCGCACGGCTACGGCAAGGCCGAGCGCGATGTCGGCAAGGCTGGTCAGAATAGCCAATCCTGCCGCGGACGGGCGCGGGAGACCGGTCGGCGCCAGATAGTCGATGGAGCGATCCAAGCTCAGCAGCGCGATCAGTCCGGACAGCAGCCAGAAGACACTCAATCCGCCGAAAATGACTGGTTTCAGGAGATAGAGGCGCGCGAACCAGAGGTCCTGCGCGCCTGCCGGTGACGCCGCCAGCGTCTCGTCAAGAGATCGCAGGGGGAAGGGCGGTTCGCCCGGATCGGCGACCACCCCGCCCGCCGCGACAATCATCGCAGTCGAGCGCAGCGGCGAACGCCAGCCGAGTTGACCGAGCCCATCGGCGCCTCGGGCAACCAATCCGGCCATCCAGGCCGGGACGGCGATGGTGGGCACCGGGGCCAACCCAAGCCAGGCGCGATGACGCGCCACCGCCTGCGCCAGCGACCGGATCTCGGGGGCGGCCAGGTCGAGGTCGCTGCCGGCCGGGATCGATCCGTCGATCGCCCGCGCCACGGCTTCGGACACGTCCGACAGTGCGACGAACTGCAACGGGCTTGCGGGGTGGACGAGGGGGGTGAAGAGCGGGATAGCCGCCAATGCGCGCAGGAGCGCCGATCCGCCATGCGCGTCGCGGCCGATGACGATCGCCGGGCGAAAGATCACGAAGGGCACCCCGGAGGCGGCAAGCGCGTAATCGGCTGTGCGCTTGGTGTCGAAAAAGGCCGTCCCAGCGCCGTTCAGGCCCGCCCGTGCGGAAATCTGGACGATCAGGCTGACCTGGCCCGACGCGGCGGCATACAGCGCACGCATTGCAACGTCTTGGACTGCCGCGACATTGTCG
>JAUYMV010000586.1 GCA_030698645.1 Mesorhizobium sp. | reverse complement strand
CGGCGTCGTGCCGTTCATCGACGCGGGCACCCTGTCAGCCGACCAGGTGCCTGATTTCGGCGACGTGCGCTTCGGCGCCGGCCTCGGCATCCGCTATCTGACGCCGTTCGGGCCGCTGCGCGTCGACGCGGCCGTTCCGCTCGACAGGCGTCCCGGCGACGCCTCATTCGGGATATATGCTGGCATCGGTCAGGCATTCTAGCGATTCGCAGAAGAAGACTCCCTGACCGCCCGACCTGGGAGTGACACGCTTGGCCGGCATTTTGCGGATCATCCGCTATGCGATTCTGCTGCTCTTCGCCTTCGCCGTCGGCGCGACGGCGGTCTTCACGCTGACCGGGCAGGGCCGCGAGAACCTCGCCGGCCTTGCCTCCCGGCTGGCGTCGACGCCGGCGCGGACGATCAGCATTTCCGGCCTCGACGGTATCTGGAGCGGCCCGCTGACGCTCGGCACCGTCGTCGTCGGGGACGAGGACGGCCCGTGGTTGAAGGCGTCGGGCGTCGAAATCGATCTCTCCTATCTGTCGATCGCGCTCTCCAACACGGTCAAGGCCGACCGGCTCAAGGTCGGGCGGCTGGAAGTCGCGCGTCTGCCGAAGCCTTCGGCGACTGCGGAAAACACGGGCGAGTTCGCACTGCCTGTGGACATCGAACTCGGCGACATCGACCTGCCCGACATCGCGCTCGGCGGCGACCTGGCCGGCGAGGTCGCGACGCTGTCGGCGAAGGGCAAGCTGTTCGCGACATCGTCGCCGCTGCGCATCGAGACGAACGCGGCGGTCGCGCGCACCGACGGCAAGCAGGGCAATCTCGACCTCGCCGTCCTGTTCGCGCCCGACGACAACACGCTCGACGTGACGGTCAACGGATCGGAGCCGCAGGGCGGCGTGCTGGCGAACTTCCTGAAATTTCCGGGCGCGCCGCCGGTCGCCGTCAGCGTGACCGGCAGCGGGCCGGCGTCCGACTGGCGCGGCGAGGGCAGCTTCTCCGTCGACGGCCTCGTCGTCACGCGGCTGTCCGGACGCCACCAGTTCGTCGATGCCGGCAGCCGCGTCGAGGCGAAGGGCGACGGCGATTTCGCCCGCTTCCTGCCGGCGGGACTGCGCGCCGCGGCGGAAGGCCGGACGGTCATCGATTTCGCCGGCACGCTTGGCGCCGGCGGCACGGTCGACATCGAGGCGGCCAGGCTCGAGTCCAACACGGTCGTGGCGACCGCGAAGGGGCGTGTCGATCCGGCGGCCGCCAGCGACTTCGCGCTGA
>JAUYMV010000560.1 GCA_030698645.1 Mesorhizobium sp. | reverse complement strand
CAATGTCCGCCACGGGCTGAACCGCGACCTCGGCTTCACCGAGGAGGACCGCGTCGAGAACATCCGCCGAGTCGCCGAAGTGGCGCGGCTGATGGCCGATGCCGGGCTGCTGGTGCTGGTGTCGTTCATCTCGCCGTTCCGCGCCGAGCGTCGCATGGCGCGCGAACTGATGGGCGAAGACGAGTTCGTCGAGGTGTTCGTCGACACGCCGTTCGAGGAATGCGCGGCGCGTGACCCGAAGGGGCTCTATGCGCGCGCGCTGCGCGGCGAGATCAAGAACTTCACCGGCGTCGATTCGCCCTATGAAGCGCCCGAGCACGCCGACGTGCACCTGACGACGTCCGGCCGATCGGCGGAAGAGCTGACCGAGACGCTGGAAGCCTGGCTGCGCGAGCGCGGCTACATTTGAGGGCCAGATGACCGAAATCGACGACCGGGCGATGCTGGAACGGCTCGAGCAACTGGCGCTCGCCGCCGGCGCGGAGATCATGGCGGTGTTCGCTGCCGGCTATGCGGTCGAGCAGAAGGACGATCTGTCGCCGGTGACCGAGGCCGACCGGCGCGCCGAGACCGTCATCCTTCAAGGACTGCGCGAAAGTTTTCCGGAAATCCCCTGTGTGGCCGAGGAGGAGGCGTCGGCGGGACTCGTTCCGCCCGCGCTGGGCGATCAGTTCTTCCTGATCGACCCGCTCGACGGCACCAAGGAATTCATCAAGCGGCGGCCGGATTTCACCGTCAATATCGCCCTTGTGCGCCATGGCGTGCCGGAACTCGGCGTCGTCTATGCTCCGGCGCAGGGGATGTTGTATTCGGGCCGGCCGGGCAAGGCGTTCGCCGTGACCGTGTCGCCGGAGCATGTGGCGGGAACGCGCAGCGAGATTTCGGTGCGCGGCTGCGCCAGCCCGAAGACCATCGTCGCCAGCCGCTCGCATCGCACGCCGGAGACCGACGCGTTTCTCGAAGAGCATGACGGCGCCGAGATCGTTTCGGTCGGCTCGTCGCTGAAATTCTGCCTTCTAGCGTCCGGCCAGGCCGACCTCTACCCGCGCTTCGGCCGGACGATGGAGTGGGACACGGCGGCCGGCGACGCCGTGCTGCGGGCGGCCGGCGGCAGCACGCGCCGCGTCGATGGCGGCCCGTTCGTCTACGGCAAGCGCAATCAGGGGCACGATGCGGACTTTGCCAATCCCTGGTTCGTCGCCGAGGGCGGCGCGGCGCGGTAGCATCTGGACATAGTGCACGGTGCGCACTATTATGGCGGTGACGGAGACGGCCTATGCCGACGCTGGCACGGCTTGGAAACATCAAGATCCAGATGTTCAGCGACGATCATGCGCCGGCGCATTTCCATGTCCGCACACCCGACAGCAAGGCAGTCGTACGCCTGGCCGATCTTCGTGTTGTGCGCGGGAGGCTGTCGCCGTCCGAGGAGCGGAGCGCGATGGCGTGGGCGCGGACCAATCGGGAGTTTCTGGAAGATGGATGGGTTGACCTTAGGCGACGATGACCTTTTGTCCGAAGGCGCGCCGCTGATCGACATCGTCGCTGCCGAGCCTCTTAACGGACGGCTCGCGCGTATCACCTGGGAGACCGGAGAGACGCAGGTCTACGACCTTGCGCCCGCCTTAGCGAACCTGCTCGTCTTCAAGCGCCTGCGCACCGACGATGCGCTGTTCCGGACCCTGAAGGTCAACGAGGACGGCAACGCGATCGAATGGGACGACGGGGCGGAGCTGTCGGCGATCTGGATCGAGCGGCTGCCGCCGGTGGGCTTCGACAATGCGGATTTTACCTCCGCGATGGACGATCTCGGCATGAGCCTCGACGGCATGGCGGCGGCGCTGGAAATCTCGCGCCGGCAGGTCGCCTCCTACCGCAAGGACAAGCCCATCCCGCGCCATATCGCGCTGGCGACGCGCTATCTGCTGGAGCGTGGGAAGCGGGCGTAGCCACAACCTTCGTCATCCCGGCCAAGCGGCGGCAGCCGCGCCGAGCCGGGACCCATTGGTGGGATATCATCGGGCGCGGCCGGGTCCTCGTCTTGGGGTCTGGTGCAAATCTCGACGAGAATGGCGGTTCCGCCCGTCGCGCGTGAAAGAGCAAATCGCAACGCGGCCGCGCTCCACGGTTGACAATCAATGGGTCCCGGCTCGGCGCGGCTGCCGCCGCTTGGCCGGGATGACGATCGCGGTGTGGCTTCGGAGGGAATCCATTCGGATCGAACCTACAATTCGCTGCGCCACGGCGGATTTGCCCCCGCGCGTGAAACCGTGACCGCCGCGGCGCGGGCGCCGAGGTCGAGCGCGGCTGCGATCTGCGCCTCGTCCAGGCTGGGAACCGCCTGTTTGGTCAGCAGGCCCGCCTCGTGCAGCGAGGCGAGCACGCCGGCGTTGAAAGTGTCGCCCGCGCCGACGGTATCGACGACCTCGACGCGACGGGAGGGGACATTCACCTTGTGGCGGGCGGTGTAGGCGGTGGCGCCGTCGCCGCCGCGGGTGACGAGGATCAGCTTCGGGCCGCGCGCCAGCCAGCGTTGCGCGATTTCGTCCGCCGTGCCGGCCTCGCCGAACCAGGCCATGTCCTCGTCCGACAGCTTGACGATATCGGCCATCGCCACCATGCGCCGCATGCGCGCCTTGTGGGCGACCGGGTCAGCGATGAAGCCCGGCCGGATGTTGGGGTCGAGCATGGTGACCCGGCTCAGATGCTCGCGCGTCATCAGCGCCTCGTAGGTCGATCCGCAGGGCTCGGGGATCAGGCTGATCGCGCCGAACAGGAGGGCGGTGATGGCGGGACCAAGTGGCGGCAGGTCGGCGGCGGTCAGCATGCGGCCGGCCGTGTTCTCGTCATAGAAGGTGTATTTCGCCTGGCCGTTGGTCAGGCGGACGAAGGCGAGCGTGGTCGGCCGCGCCGAGACATGCGCATAGGCGGTGCCGACATTGCTGGCGAGGAGCGCCTGCCGCAGCACGTCGCCGAAGAGGTCCGACGACAGGCCGGAAAAGAACTCGACCGGCGCGCCGAGGCGGCCGAGCGCGATCGCCGAATTGAACACGGCGCCGCCGGGATAGGGCGCGAAGGCCGGTTCGCCGGCCGTGCTTTCGCGCGGCAGCATGTCGATCAGCGCCTCGCCGCAGCACAGGATCATCGGGCGCTCCATAAGGGTAGCTGCAGCGGAGGCGCCATCTCAGCGGCCGATGCCGGGCGCGCCCGGTCCAAGCAGGAAGCGGTCGGAAAGCGGCAGGCTGGCGCCGCCGAGCGCCCGCGCGTGGATGCCGACCGTGCCTTCGCGCGTTTCCGGCAGGGCGATGCCTTCGGCGTCGAAGGTGCCGATGCGCGCGGTGACGCGCTCGACCAGCCGCTTGCGCACCGATTGCGGCATCCATCCGTCGATCACCGCGGCCTCGAAATCGATCACCGCGGACGCGGCGACCGTGGCATAGGCCAGGCCCGCCGCGGCCTGCTCGATCCAGTCGTCCAGATAGGATCCAAGGTCGCCCCAGTCGTCGGGCGACGTCCACAGCAGGGCGGATTCCCGGCCAGCCGCGATCAGCGAACGCTCGAGCATGGCGATCGAGGCGATGTCGATGAGCTGCACCGGTCGGCCGCTGGCGTCCGGCACCGGCATCGAGCCGAGCGCGCCGGCGTTTCCGGTCGCGCCCGTGTAGAGCGCGCCGTCGAGGACGACGCCGCCGCCGACGAAGGCGCCGACATAGAAGTAGATGAAATTGCGCATGTTGCCGGTCTGGCCGAAGACCAGTTCCGCGCCGCAGGCCGACGTCGCGTCGTTCTGCAGATAGATCGGGAACGGCCAGTCCGCGGCGATGGCGGCGCGGATGTCGGTGGTGCGCCATTCGTCCATGACGTGGCGCTCCGCGGCAACCGTATCGGCCCAGTTCCAGAGCTCGAACGGCATGGCGATGCCGAGGCCGGCGATACGATCGCGCTGCGCCGGCTGCAGCGCGCCGCGCAGGCTGGCGATGCCAGCCTTGACGAAGGCGACGGTCTCCTTCGGCACCGGGTAGAGATAGGTATTGCGGATCATGCCGCGAACCGTGCCGAGGAAGTCGATGAGGACGAGATCCGCGCTGCGGCGGCCGATCTTCAGGCCGAGGAAGAAGGCGCCTTCCGGATTGAGCGACATCGGGATCGACGGCTGGCCGACCTTGCCGCGGATCGGCTCGCCGCGCACCAGCAGCGCGTCGGCCTCGAGCTCGCGCATGATGACCGAGATCGTCTGCGCCGAAAGACCCGTCATGCGCGCGATGTCTTTCTTGGCGAGCGCGCCGTGCTGGCGCACGAGCGAGAGCACCAGCCGCTCATTGTAGTCGCGCATGCCGCTCTGGTTGGTGCCGCGCTGGAAGCGCAGGTCGCGGCCCGGAGCATCCGCCCTGTAGATCGTGGAATCCACCCGCAGCCCTCCCTGTCCGCGCCAAATTCGCGCGACAATGCCGCCGCACCGGTGTCGTGTCAATAATAAATAAGTGTGATTTATCTATTGACACGGGCGCGCGCTTGGTGTTTTTTCAGGGTGTCATTCGGCCAGACAGGGTCGATGCCGCGGCCGGGAGGCCGGCAGACAAGACGCAATTCAATGTTCACCGGGAGGATCACCGTGACCAAATCCGCATTTCTGAAATCCGCCATGCTGGGCACAGCCGCGGCGGCGCTCATCGCAGTCTCGGCTCCGGCATCTGCCGCCGACATCGGCGCCTGCCTGATCACCAAGACCGACACCAACCCGTTCTTCGTCAAGATGAAGGAAGGCGCCGCGGCGAAGGCTGCCGAGATCGGCGTTTCGCTCAAATCCTATGCCGGCAAGATCGATGGCGACAGCGAAAGCCAGGTCGCGGCGATCGAGACCTGCATCGCCGACGGCGCCAAGGGCATCCTGATCACCGCGTCCGATACGGCCGGCATCGTGCCCGCCGTCAAGCAGGCGCGCGACGCGGGCATCCTGGTCATCGCCCTCGATACGCCGCTCGACCCGGCGGATGCCGCCGACGCGACGTTCGCGACCGACAATTTCCTGGCCGGCGAACTGATCGGCAAATGGGCCGCCGCCACGCTCGGCGACAAGGCCAAGGACGCCAAGATCGCTTTCCTCAACCTGACGCCGTCGCAACCCACCGTCGACGTGTTGCGCAACCAGGGCTTCATGAGCGGCTTCGGCATCGACGTGAAGGACGTCAAGAAGATCGGCGACGAGGACGATGCGCGAATCGTCGGCCATGACGTGACCAACGGCAACGAGGAGGGCGGCCGCAAGGCGATGGAAAACCTCCTGCAGAAGGATCCGGGCATCAACGTCGTGCACACGATCAACGAGCCCGCGGCGGCCGGCGCCTATGAAGCGCTGAAGGCGGTCGGCATGGAAAGCAACGTCCTCATCGTGTCCGTCGACGGCGGCTGCCCGGGCGTCAAGAACGTGGCCGACGGCGTGATCGGCGCCACCTCGCAGCAATATCCGCTGCTGATGGCCTCGCTCGGAATCGAGGCGATCAAGAAATTCGCCGAGACCGGCGAGAAGCCGGCGCCGACCGAAGGCAAGGACTTCTTCGACACCGGCGTGGTGCTCGTCACCGACAAGCCGGCGGCGGGCGTCGAGTCGATCGACACCAAGGCCGGCACGGACAAATGCTGGGGGTGAGAAGCC
>JAUYMV010000559.1 GCA_030698645.1 Mesorhizobium sp. | reverse complement strand
TCGCCGTGCCGGTGGCACGGCGAAAGGCTTCGAACGCCCGGGAGCTGCCGGAGGCAGCGGGTCCCGGGCCGGGCGACGGTCGCGAGTTGGACGTGACTGGCTAATTCTGTAGAGCGGAGAGGCCCCCCTCATCCGGCCCTGCGGGTCACCTTCTCCCCGGTGGGGAGAAGAGGTCGCGGACCGATCCGCGAGGCTAGAAGAGATCGCGAGCCGGGCACGAGGTTGAACGGCGCGATTGGGTCAGCCCCGCCCTTGATTCTCGCCAACCCGAGGATCACGATCCTTCAAAACACCCTTCCGGACGGTCTTTGCCCGGAAGACGCTGATCGCCCGGCTGACCGGGCGGCAACGGGAGGACACCCAGATGAGCGATGCGGCCCCGACGTCACAGCCGTCACAGGAATTCGAAAAGGTTCTGTCGGGCAGCGCGACCACCGTCGCTTCGTTCGACCGGCACGAGAAGACGCCCGTCCAGAAGGCGCAGCATTTCCTGCACGGCAATCCGGCGGCGATTCCGCTGATCGTGCTGGTCATGTCGCTGCTGATCTTCGGCATCGTGCTCGGCTCAAAGTTCTTCTCCGCTTTCACCATGACGCTGATCCTGCAGCAGGTGGCCATCGTCGGCATCATCGGCGCGGCGCAGACGCTGGTCATCCTGACCGCCGGCATAGACCTGTCGGTCGGCGCGATCATGGTGCTGTCGTCGGTCGTGATGGGGCAGTTCACCTTCCGCTACGGGCTGCCGCCATCGCTGGCGATCCTGTGCGGCTTCGCGGTGGGGGCGGCCTGCGGCTGGCTGAACGGCGTGCTCGTCGCCTATTGGCGCCTGCCGCCCTTCATCGTTACGCTCGGCACCTGGCAGATCATCCTGGCGACCAACTTCCTCTATTCGGCCAACGAGACGATCCGCAGCCAGGATCTCGCCGCCGAGGCGCCGATCCTGCAGTTCTTCGGCAACAATTTCAGGCTCGGCAGCGCCGTCTTCACCTATGGCGTCATCGTCATGGTGCTGCTCGTCATGCTGCTCTGGTACGTCCTCAACCACACCGCCTACGGCCGTCATCTCTATGCCATCGGCGACGATCCGGAGGCGGCCGAACTCTCGGGCGTCCGCGTCAAGCCGATGCTGGTCTCGGTCTATGTCATCTCCGGGCTGATCTGCGCGCTGGCCGGCTGGGCGCTGATCGGGCGGCTGGGCTCCGTGTCGCCGACAGCCGGGCAGTTCGCCAACATCGAATCCATCACCGCGGTGGTGATCGGCGGCATCTCGCTCTTCGGCGGGCGCGGCTCGATCCTCGGCATGCTGTTCGGCGCGCTGATCGTCGGCGTCTTCTCGCTCGGTCTCCGGCTCTGGGGCACCGATCCGCAATGGACCTATCTCTTGATCGGCGTGCTCATCATCGCCGCCGTCGCGATCGACCAGTGGATCAGAAAGGTAGCAGGCTGATGTCCTTGGAACCGCTTCTCACCGCGCGCGGACTCGTCAAGCGCTATGGCCGCGTCACCGCGCTCGACCAGGCCGATTTCGATCTCTATCCCGGCGAAATCCTCGCCGTGATCGGCGACAACGGGGCGGGAAAGTCCTCGCTTATCAAGGCGATCTCCGGCGCCGTGACGCCGGACGAGGGCGAGATTCGCCTGGAGGGAAAGACGATCCAGTTCCGTTCGCCGATGGAGGCCCGCGCGGCCGGCATCGAGACGGTCTACCAGAACCTGGCGCTGTCGCCGGCGCTGTCGATCGCCGACAACATGTTTCTCGGCCGCGAGATCCGCAAGAAGGGTTTTATGGGCGACTGGATGCGCATGCTGGACCGCCCGGCGATGGAAAAGCGGGCGCGCGAGAAGCTGACCGAGCTCGGCCTGATGACCATCCAGAACATCGGCCAGGCGGTGGAGACCCTGTCCGGCGGCCAGCGCCAGGGCGTGGCGGTGGCGCGCGCTGCCGCCTTCGGCTCCAAGGTCATCATCATGGACGAGCCGACGGCGGCCCTCGGCGTCAAGGAATCGCGCCGCGTGCTCGAACTGATCCAGGACGTCCGGCGCCGCGGCGTGCCGATCGTGCTGATCTCGCACAACATGCCGCATGTCTTCGAAGTCGCCGACCGCATCCACATCCACAGGCTCGGCCGCCGCCTCTGCGTCATCGACCCGAAGCAGTACACCATGTCGGACGCGGTCGCCTTCATGACCGGCGCGAAGGCGCCGCCGGCCGATGCGCTGGCGGCGTGAGCGGATTTTTGCCCCGCCGGCTGTTGCGGCGCAACATTCCGTTTGAATCCGGACGGATCATGGTTAGCATGACGATTGGGAGGAGTGCTGGAAACCCGAAGCGGCTGGGGGCCGGAGGCTCCGCTGTTTCCGACGCGAGGCGACGATGAATCTGGCCATGACCACCGACCTGCCCAACCCTTCCCTCATCGACGAAGATCCGGCCGAGCTCGCCAACGAGGTGCTGCGCTGCCTGACCTACCGGATCGGCAAGAACACCTCGGTTGCGACGCGGCACGACTGGCTGAACGCCTCGATCCAGGTCGTGCGCGATCGCGTCATCGAGCGCTGGATCGGCTCGACGAAAGCGGCCTACGACAAGGGCGCCAAGCGCGTCTACTACTTGTCGATGGAGTTCCTCATCGGCCGGCTGATGCGCGACGCCTTTTCCAACATCGGCATGCTGGAGCAGATGCGGGCAGCGCTCGCCTCGCTTGGCGTCGACATCGAGAACATCGCCGAGCTTGAGCCGGACGCGGCGCTCGGCAATGGCGGCCTCGGCCGGCTGGCGGCCTGCTTCATGGAGAGCATGGCGACCGTCGGCGTGCCCGCGCACGGCTACGGCATCCGCTACGTGCACGGCCTGTTCCGCCAGGAATTCTCCGACGGCTGGCAGGTCGAGTTGCCGGAAACCTGGCTCGACCACGGCAATCCGTGGGAGTTCGAGCGGCGCGAGCGCGCCTTCGAGATCGGCTTCGGCGGCACGGTGCAGTCGGTGACGGACGCCAGGGGCAGGCTGGAAAGGCATGTCTGGAAGCCGAGCCACAGCGTGCTGTCGGTCGCCTATGACACGCCGGTCGTCGGCTGGCGCGGCAACCGTGTCAACACGCTGCGGCTGTGGTCGGCCCTGCCGGTCGACCCGATCATGCTCGCCGCCTTCAATGCCGGCGACCACATCGGCGCGCTGCGCGACAGCAACATGGCCGAGGCGCTGACGCGCGTGCTCTATCCGGCGGATTCGCACAAGGAGGGCCAGGAACTTCGGCTGCGCCAGGAATATTTCTTCTCGGCCGCCTCCCTGCAGGACATCGTACATCGGCATCTCAGCCAGTTCGGCGACCTGCTGTCGCTGCCCGACCACGCGGCGATCCATCTGAACGACACCCATCCGGCGATCGCCGTGCCGGAACTGATGCGCCTGCTGATGGATGTGCACGGGCACGACTTCGACACGTCGTGGGACATCACCAAGCGCACCTTCGGCTACACCAACCACACCCTGCTGCCCGAGGCGCTGGAAAGCTGGCCGGTCACCGTGTTCGAGCGCATCCTGCCGCGCCACATGCAGATCGTCTACGCCATCAACGCGGAGGTGTTGCTCGAGGCGCGCGCCAAGGAAGGCTTCAGCGAGGAGAACATCCGCTCGATCTCGCTGATCGGCGAGGATGGCGAGCGCCGCGTGCGCATGGGCAACCTGGCCTTCGCCGGCTCGCACAGCGTCAACGGCGTCTCGGCGCTGCACACCGACCTGATGAAGCAGACGGTGTTCCACGACCTTCACCAGCTCTATCCGGACCGCATCAACAACAAGACGAACGGCATCACGCCCCGGCGCTGGCTGTTCCAGTCCAACCCCGGCCTGACCTCGCTCGTCCGAGAGGCGATCGGCGACCGGTTCCTTGACGATATCGAGGCGATCAGGGATCTGGACGCCTTTGCCGACGATGCGGGGTTCCGCGAGAAGTTCGCCGCCGTCAAGCGCGCCAACAAGGAACGGCTGACGACGCTGGTCGAAAAGCGCACCGGCGCCCGGATTGACCCGTCGGCGCTGTTCGACATCCAGATCAAGCGCATCCACGAATACAAGCGCCAGCTTCTGAACATCCTGGAAGCCGTGGCGCTCTACGACCAGATTCGATCGAACCCCGACAAGGACTGGGTGCCGCGGGTCAAGCTCTTCGGCGGCAAGGCGGCGCCGAGCTATCACAACGCCAAGCTGATCATCAAGCTGGCCAACGACGTCTCGAAGGTGATCAACAACGATCCGGCGGTGCGCGGCCTGCTGAAGATCGTCTTCATGCCGAACTACAATGTCTCGATGGCCGAGATCATGGTGCCGGCGGCGGATCTTTCCGAGCAGATCTCGACGGCCGGGCTGGAGGCGTCGGGCACCGGCAACATGAAGTTCGCGCTGAACGGCGCCATCACCATCGGCACGCTCGACGGCGCCAATGTCGAGATCAAGGAATGCGTCGGCGACGACAACATCGTCATCTTCGGCCTGACCGCGGCGGAAGTCGCCGCGCGGCGCGCCGGCGGCTACGTCCCGCGCGAAATCATCGAGGCCTTGCCGGAGCTGTCGCAGGCCCTGTCGGCGATCTCGTCCGGCGTGTTCTCGCACGAGGATCCGGGCCGCTACCGCGACCTCGTCAACGGCCTCTACGACCATGACTGGTTCATGGTGGCGGCCGATTTCCAGGCCTATCTGGTGGCGCAGCGCCAGGTCGACGACATCTGGCGGTCGAGCCCGGACTGGATTGCCAAGGCGGTCCGCAATACGGCGCGGACGGCATGGTTCTCGTCGGACCGGACGATCAGGCAATATGCCAAGGATATCTGGAACGTGCCGCTCTGACGCGGAGCAGCGCTGTCACCGGACGGGAAGATGAGGGAGGATAGCGCCACGATATGAAGGGAACCGGCAAAAAGGCTTCGGCGGCCGCGCCCCGCCCATCGGCGGCGCGGGGCGACATCGAAGCCATTATTGCCGGCACGCATGGCGATCCCTTCGCGGTCCTCGGCGTCCAGGCGGCAGGCGCCGGCCTGGTGGCGCGCTGCTTCATTCCGCATGCCGAAACGGTCGAGGCCTTCACGCTGGATGGCGCGCGCTGCGGCACACTCGCCAGGCTGCGCGACGCGGGCTTCTTCGAGGGACCGCTGTCGATCTCGACCCGCCAGCCGATCCGCTACCGCGCGGCGAACGACGGCGGCGAATGGTGGGTGACCGACCCCTATTCCTTCGGACCGGTGCTCGGGCCGCTCGACGACTACTACATCGCCGAAGGCTCGCATCTGCGCCTGTTCGACAAGATGGGCGCCCACCTGATCGAGCACGAGGGCGCGACCGGCGTGCATTTCGCCGTCTGGGCGCCGAACGCCGCCCGCGTCTCGGTCGTCGGCGACTTCAACGACTGGGACGGCCGGCGCCATTCCATGCGCCACCGCGCCGACGCCGGCATCTGGGAGGTCTTCGTCCCCGACATTGGAGAGGGCCGGCCCTACAAGTTCGAGATCATCGGCGCCGGCGGCGCGGCGGTGCCGCTGAAGGCCGACCCCTACGCCTTCCGCTCGGAACTGCGCCCCGCGACCGCGTCGGTGACATCCGCGCCGCTGGCGCACGACTGGGGCGATGCGGCGCACCGCGCCTTCTGGCAGAAGGCCGACCAGCGCCGCCAGGCGATCTCGATCTACGAGGTGCATGCCGGCTCCTGGCAACGCCGCGACGACGGCACCTTCCTGTCCTGGGACGAGATGGCCGACCGGCTGATCCCCTACGCCGTCGATATGGGCTTCACCCATATCGAGTTCATGCCGATCACAGAGCATCCCTACGATCCGTCCTGGGGCTACCAGACGACCGGCCTCTATGCGCCGACGGCGCGGTTCGGCGAGCCGGAAGGCTTTGCGCGCTTCGTCGACGGCGCGCACCAGGCGGGTCTCGGCATCATCCTGGACTGGGTGCCGGCGCATTTTCCGACCGACGCGCACGGACTGGCGCTCTTCGACGGCACCGCGCTCTACGAGCATGCCGACCCGCGCAAGGGCTTTCACCCCGACTGGAACACCGCGATCTACAATTTCGGCCGCCGCGAGGTGAAATCCTACCTCATCAACAATGCGCTGTTTTGGGCGGAGAAATACCATCTCGACGGCCTGCGCGTCGATGCGGTGGCCTCGATGCTCTACCTCGACTATTCGCGCAAGGCCGGCGAGTGGATTCCCAATGAAAAGGGCGGGCGCGAGAACCTCGAAGCGGTCGCCTTCCTGCAGGAGATGAACAAGGCGGTCTACGGTCGCTATCCGGGCGTCATCACCATCGCCGAGGAATCGACGTCATGGCCGAAGGTCTCGCAGCCGGTCTACGACGGCGGGCTGGGCTTCGGTTTCAAGTGGAACATGGGGTTCATGAACGACACGCTGGAGTATCTGGCGCGCGAACCGGTGCACCGCAAGCACCATCACGACCAGATCACCTTCGGCCTCGTCTATGCCTTCAGCGAGAACTTCGTGCTGCCGCTCAGCCATGACGAGGTGGTGCACGGCAAGGGCACGCTGCTCTCCAAGATGGCGGGCGACGACTGGCAGAAATTCGCCAATCTGCGCGTCTACTACGGCTTCATGTGGGGCTATCCCGGCAAGAAGCTCCTGTTCATGGGCCAGGAGTTCGCGCAGCGCGCCGAGTGGAGCGAGGCCAGGGCGCTCGACTGGCACCTACTCCAGCACGGACCCCACGAGGGCATGCGTCAGCTGGTGCGCGACCTGAACCATGTCTATCGCTCGAGGCCGGCGCTCCATGCGCGCGATTGCGAGCCGGAGGGCTTTTCCTGGCTGGTGGTCGACGACCGCCAGAACTCGGTCTTCGCCTGGCTGCGCACGGCGCCGGGCGCCAAGCCCATCGCGGTGATCTCCAATTTCACGCCGGTGCGCCGCGAGGCCTACCGCGTACCTCTGCCGGCGGTGGGCCGCTGGCGCGAGATCATGAACACGGATGCCGGCTTCTATGGCGGCTCGGGCGCCGGGAACTTCGGCCAGGTGACGGCGGTTGACGGCGGCGGGATCCATGCCGCGATCACGCTGCCGCCGCTGGCGACGCTGATGTTCGAATTCGATCCGGAATGAGGGAGGGGAGTCAGATGACCGGCAAGGGGAGGAGACAATGGTAGACTATCGCAGTCAGCCGCTGGCGCGCGACGCCATGGCCTATGTGCTGGCCGGCGGGCGCGGCAGCCGCCTCAAGGAACTGACCGACTTTCGCGCCAAGCCCGCGGTCTATTTCGGCGGCAAGACGCGCATCATCGACTTCGCCCTGTCCAACGCGCTCAACTCCGGCATCCGGCGCATCGGCGTCGCGACGCAATACAAGGCGCACTCGCTGATCCGGCATCTGCAGCGCGGCTGGAACTTCTTCCGCCCCGAGCGAAACGAGAGCTTCGACATCCTGCCCGCCAGCCAGCGCGTCTCCGAAACGCAATGGTACGAAGGAACCGCCGACGCGGTGTTCCAGAACGCCGACATCATCGAAGCCTACGGCCCCGAATTCATCGTCCTGCTGGCCGGCGACCATATCTACAAGATGGACTACGAGCTGATGCTCGGCCAGCACGTGGACGCCGGTGCCGATGTCACCGTCGGCTGTCTGGAGGTGCCGCGCCTCGAGGCGACGGGCTTTGGCGTCATGCATGTCGACGACAAGGACCGCATCATTGCCTTCGTCGAGAAGCCCGACGATCCGCCGGCGATGCCCGACAAGTCGGACTTCGCGCTCGCCTCGATGGGCATCTACGTCTTCCGCACCAAGTTCCTGATGGACCAGTTGCGCCGCGACGCGGCCGACCCGA